>JAFUKS010000233.1 GCA_017473445.1 Lachnospiraceae bacterium | reverse complement strand
AAGCAGAACAGATAAAGGGCATGACCTTGAAGCTTATTGTGGTTGCATTTGCCATTGTTCTGTGTGTAGGTATTATGACAGTACTGGGTATCCAGAACAATATGAAACGTATTTCACGTAAATTTGGTGAAGTGGCTAAGGGCGATCTGACTGTTACGATCAAAGCCAAGGGCAGAGATGAGTTCAGAGATTTGGCTGGATCGGCCAATTATATGGTAAAGAATACCAAGCAGTTAGTAAATAAGGTGGCTAATGCGACAGAGCAGTTGGAAGTATCCACGTCCCATGTGGAGGATGCTTCCAGGGTAATCAATGAGTACTCACTGGATATTACCCAGGCTATTTCTGAGATAAATGACGGTATGAATCAGCAGTCTCTGCATGCACAGGAGTGTGTGACCAAGACAGATATCCTTTCTGATGAAATTCAGGAAGTCAGCCGTGTGGTAGAGAAGGTAGAGGCACTGGTAAATGAAACCGAGGGTATGATCAATCAAGGTATGGAGATTGTCAAGGTGCTTGGCGGCAGAGCCCAGGAGACCACAGAGATTACCACCAAGGTAGGCGAGAGTATTGAGGGACTTCGTAATGAAACAGAGAGTATCAATAGTTTCGTAGAGACCATTACGGATATTTCCGAGCAGACCAATCTGTTGTCACTGAATGCTTCTATTGAGGCAGCCAGAGCAGGTGAAGCAGGTAAAGGCTTCTCTGTGGTGGCAGAGGAGATTCGTAAGTTGGCTGATGATTCCGCTAAGGCGGCCGGACAGATTCAAAATAATGTGGAAAATATTACCAAACAGACCAAGAACAGTGTAGCCAGCGCGACCCAGGCCCAGGAGATGGTAATGCTGCAGACCCAGGCGGTGGAAGAAGTAATTACCGTATTCCGTCAGATGCAGGAGCGTATGCTGATGCTGGTGGATGGTTTGAAATCTATCGTCGAATGTACGGAAAAGGCTGATAGTGAGCGTTATGCAACAGTGCAAGCGGTAAAGAATATTTCTGATATTATTGAAGAGACCGCAGCAAACACAGAAACAGTGAAAGAGGTAGCCGGAAGATTGCTGGATAGTGTAGGTAATCTGAATGAAACGGCAGAATCTTTAGGAAATAACATGGATGGCTTGAAATCTGAGATTTCTGTGTTTAAAATATAAGAGTACGGACCCTATTACCCATGGGTAGTAGGGTCCTTTCTTTTTAGCACAGCAGAAAGGATCAAACCAATGGATTTATTTGAATATATGCGAAGTACCAACATGGAAAAGGAATCCCCCCTGGCAGCCAGAATGCGTCCCAGAACCCTGGAAGAAGTAGTGGGACAGGAGCACATTATCGGCAAGGATAAGCTATTATACCGGGCCATTAAGGCAGATAAAATCAGTTCTGTTATATTTTATGGACCGCCCGGTACCGGTAAGACAACTCTGGCAAAAGTGATTGCCAATACCACCAGTGCGGAGTTTACTCAGATTAATGCCACCATAGCAGGGAAAAAGGATATGGAAGAGGTGGTAAACAAGGCCAAGGAATTACAAGGAATGTATGGCAAGCGTACGATTCTGTTTATTGATGAGATTCATCGTTTTAATAAAGGACAGCAAGATTATCTTTTGCCCTTTGTAGAGGATGGTACGGTGATACTGATAGGTGCCACCACAGAGAACCCTTACTTTGAAGTAAACAGTGCATTAATTTCCCGCTCCATTATTTTTGAATTGAAGCCAATTCCCAGAGAGGCCATTGAAGAGCTATTAAAGAAGGCGGTATATGATAAGGATAGGGGAATGGGCTCCTATGATGCGGAGATAGAGCAGGATGCATTGGAATTTTTGGCAGATATCTCGGGTGGAGATGCCAGACATGCATTGAATGCCATTGAACTGGGCATTTTGACCACCAATCGCAGTGAGGATGGGAAAATACACCTGACCCTGGATGTGGCACAGGAATGTATCCAGAAGAGAGCTGTCCGATATGATAAGAACGGTGACAATCACTATGATACCATATCAGCATTTATTAAAAGTATGCGTGGCTCAGATCCGGATGCAGCGGTATATTACTTAGCCCGGATGCTATATGCAGGGGAGAGTATTACGTTTATTGCCCGGCGTATTATGATTTGTGCGGCAGAAGATGTAGGAAATGCGGACCCTCAGGCGCTGGTGGTAGCCACCAATGCCTCTATGGCAGTGGAGCGTATTGGTATGCCGGAGGCACAGATTATTTTATCCCAGGCAGCTACTTATGTGGCCACGGCACCCAAAAGCAATGCCAGCTGCAATGCTGTTTTTGCAGCTTTGGCTGAAGTGGAAAAAAGTGGTAATCTGCCTATTCCCACCCATTTGCAGGATGCCCATTATAAGGGAGCGGCAAAGCTGGGACATGGTACAGGATATAAGTACTCTCATGATTATCCCAATCATTACTGTGAACAGCAGTATTTACCCTATGAATTAAGCGGCAGGGAGTTCTATTCTCCTGATGGAAATGGTTATGAAGTAAAAATAAAAGAGCATATGGCACGAATTAAGCGTGAAGCAAAAGAAGGCATCCCCAAGACGGATTAGTCAGGGGGTGCCTTCTTTGGGGAAAGCCCTTATAGAGCTAAAAAAGCATTTGGGTAAGATATTGGTAAATCTCCTGGTTTTTTTGCTGCCAATTGTCACAGATGCCTGCAGCCATCTCTTCCGTGGGAACGGATAGTGTTAAATCCACCAGCTTGATGCCACGGTCCTTGGCTACCAGATGGGCTTCATATTCCCCGGAGGTGGATTTGTAATAATCTGCCAGAATGGACACTTCATTTCGTATGGTAAACTCATTTTCTCTAAAATAGGTATCAATATCCTCCTTGATGGCGGGGCTGATACGGTTCTGGAAGAAATGCAAGGTTTCCCGTCCTTCGTCGGTCAACATCAGATGGGTGCGGTTACCAATGGACTGGGCGGAAATTAAGTGAGCGTCCGTAATCTCATTTAACACCTGTTGCAGGGTGAGAAAATTAGTATATTCCCTGGCCAGTATGAAATCGCTGATTTGAGCGGTGGTCATGGGAAAGGTAACCTTCTCCAGCATATAGAGTACGATTAATTTGTATAAAGTTAAGGGGTCCTGTGTCATATTCCTTATTACCTTTCTAAGTCTTTGGTACCCGGTGAAACCGTATATAAGCGTCCCTGATAGGTACTGCCGGTACGCATTCGTCTATGGAGACTGTTCAATACATCCCTTTTGTTTAAGCTGAATGTGGGAGCAAGTAGTAACTCCTTGGGACCATCTCCGGTGACTCTGTGTATTACTATTTGGGGGGAGAGCTGTTCCAAACATTTGATAAGGATATCCAGATAAGCATCTTTGGTCAAAACCTGAATCTTGCCCCGAAGGAATTGATCAGCCAGATCGGTGTCTTTCAGTACATGCAATAATTGCAATTTGACCCCAAAGGGGTGCCATTGATTGAGATATCGAACGGTTTGTAGCATCATATTCTGAGTCTCACCGGGGAGTCCCAAAATCGTATTGATAATGACAGGAATACCTATTGCACGCAAATCCTTCATCGCTTGCTCAAAACAGGATAGTACATAGCCACGACGTATATATATAGCAGTGGCTTCGTGAATGGTTTGGAGACCTAATTCCACCCAGATGAATTTATCAGGGTATCGTGCTTGTAAGCGGGAGAGCAGGGCACATATCTGCGGCCCCAAGCAATCGGGACGGGTAGCAATGGAAATGCCTATGATTTCCGGTGCATCCAGTGCCTGACAATAAATCTGCTCCAAATATTCTATGGGACCGTAGGTATTGGTATAGGCCTGAAAATAAGCGATAAAATGATTGCCAACCTGTTTATCCCCAAATAAGGTGCGACCTTCCTGCAGCTGCTTTTGAATATTTTGTTCACCGGTGCTTACGGCAAAGTCCCCGCTTCCTCCCCGGCTACAAAAGATACAACCCCGAGTGCCTAAGGTACCGTCCCTGTTGGGACAGGTCATATGGGCGTTCAGGGCTATTTTGTAGCATTTATGTCCGAAGGTATTTTTTAAATACGCATCCAGGGAGTAATAGGGCTTGCCGTGCCAATTTTGCTCCGTCATGGAAATCCTCTTTCTGTTAGTGAATGTGGGACTTTACTGCCTCTGCCACGGTCTCTGCCACGATGGGATTAAAGGCCTCAGGCAGAATATTATCTGCATGCAGTTCCTTATCAGGCACCAATGCTGCCAATGCACGGGCTGCAGCCAGTTTCATTTCTTCTGTAATCTGGGAGGCCCGACCCTCCAGAGCACCCTTGAAGATGCCGGGAAAAGCCACCACATTATTTACCTGATTAGGAAAATCACTTCGTCCGGTACCGACTACCTTGGCACCGGCTTCCTTGGCTAAATCGGGCATAATTTCCGGAACCGGATTGGCCATGGCAAAAATAATGGCATCCTTGTTCATGGAAGAGACCATTTCCTTGGACACAATACCGGGGGCGGATACACCGATAAATATATCTGCACCCTTCATGGCATTAGCCAAAGAGCCGGTTTCGTTATTTAAATTGGTTACCTCGGTCATTTTCTTCTGCATCCAGTTGAGCCCCTCAGTATCCCGGGACACAATACCTACTTTGTCGCACATAACAATATTGGAAAAGCCATAGGTCAGCAACAATTTGGTAATCGCTACTCCGGCACTACCGGCACCATTTACCACTACTTTGCAATCTTCTTTTTGTTTGTTTACTACTTTCAGTGCATTGATAATACCTGCCAATACTACAATGGCTGTTCCATGCTGGTCATCATGGAATACGGGAATGTCCAGGGTTGCCTTCAGGCGTTCCTCGATTTCGAAGCAACGGGGAGCGGAGATGTCTTCCAGGTTGATTCCGCCAAAGCCGGGAGCCAAATAGGTCACAGCTTTAATGATTTCTTCTGTATCCTGGGTATCCAGACAAATAGGGACTGCATTGACGCCACCAAATTCTTTAAATAGTACAGCTTTTCCTTCCATCACGGGCATGGCGGCATAAGGGCCGATATTTCCCAGACCCAGTACTGCACTGCCATCAGATACTACTGCAACAGTATTGGCTTTCATGGTATATTTATAAGCAGCTTCTTTGTCTGCAGCGATAGCCTTGCAAGGCTCTGCTACACCGGGGGTGTAGGCTACGGATAAATCCTCTCTGGACTTTACCGGGGACTTGGAAACGGTTTCCAGTTTTCCATTCCACTTTTCGTGCATCATCATTGCTTTTTCACTTGTAGTCATATTGGTTACCTCATTTCTTTTCATAAGGTGGGGAATGAAAAAATATCCTCCCTTATCTTAAAGTATCATATAATAGTTTAGTTTCCTTCGCAAGATTTTTTTACGGAATGAAAAAGTGCTTTCTATTTGCAGAGAAATGTTATATAATAAAAAAATGAACGTAGACAAATCTTTTTTCTGACGTATCGAATGATTCCCGGTTGATGAGTAAAGTACATTAGAGATGATAGAAATTCTGAAAACAGAGCCGCCCGTAGGGCAGAATGTGAGGATATATGAGAGAAAAATATGAATCTTTAGCGTTGGCACAATTAAAAGAACTGGCTAAGATTAGGGGCATTAAGAATACTTCTGTTATGAAGAAGTCTGAGCTGGTGGAAGCAATGCTGGCAAAGGATGCCGAAGAGCAGTCTGCAGAGCCTAAGACCGAGCAGGTTATCGAAACCAGGACTGTGCAAACAGCAGAAATGGAGCGACCTGTGAGAGCAGAGGGAGAGCGGCCTATCCGTCCTCAGCAAGCAGATTATGATGAGAATACCTTCCCCAAGGAGTTGGATAGCGGGCAGGAGGCCAGCGGTATTCTGGAGGTTATGCCGGATGGATTTGGCTTTATTCGTTGTGCCAATTATATGCCGGGAGAGAATGATGTGTATGTGGCACCCAGCCAGATTCGCCGCTTCGGCTTAAAGACCGGTGATATTCTTTGCGGAAATAAGCGCGTGAAGACCCAGCAGGAGAAGTTCAGTGCACTATTGTATGTAAAGACGATTAACGGTTACCGGGTGGAAGAGGCAGTAAAACGTACTCCTTTCGAGGATATGACTCCGATTTTCCCTGATGAGCGTATCCGCTTGGAGACTCCCGGGTGTAGTATTGCCATGCGTGTGATGGATTTGGTAAGCCCGGTGGGTAAAGGTCAGAGAGGTATGATTGTATCCCCGCCCAAGGCCGGTAAGACTACCTTACTGAAGGATGTAGCTTCTTCTATTTTAAAGACCAATCCGGACATGCATATGTTGATTCTGCTTATTGATGAGCGTCCTGAGGAAGTGACAGACATTAAGGAAGCCATTCATGGCAAAAATGTGGAAGTTATTTATTCCACCTTTGATGAGCTTCCGGAGCATCATAAGAGAGTTTCTGAAATGGTGGTAGAACGTGCTAAGAGATTGGTAGAGCATAAGCAGGATGTGGTGATTTTGTTAGATAGTATCACCCGTCTGACAAGAGCCTATAACTTAGTGGTTCCTCCCAGTGGACGTACTCTGTCCGGCGGTCTGGATCCTGCGGCATTACATATGCCTAAGCGGTTCTTTGGTGCAGCCCGTAATATGCGCGAGGGTGGCAGTCTGACTATTCTGGCTACCGCATTGGTGGATACGGGCAGTAAAATGGATGATGTGGTTTACGAGGAATTCAAGGGTACCGGTAATATGGAAATGGTACTGGATCGTAAGCTGTCCGAGAAGCGTATTTTCCCTGCTATCGATTTACAGAAGTCCGGAACCAGAAGAGAGGATTTATTGCTTAGCCCCGAAGAATTGGAGGCAATTAATATCATGCGCAGGGCACTAAACGGTATGCGTTCCGATGAGGCAACGGACCGTATCCTGGATATGTTCTCACACAGCAGAAGTAACCGTGAGTTTGTAGAGATGGTAAAAAAGAATCGGATTTTCTAAATGCAATACAAAAACAGACAATTTATTATAAATTAGGTATTGCAAGAATATTTTCAGTGTGTTACAATAATACCGCTGTTTGTGGATGCATAAGCAGTGCGGATGAGAACATAGATGTAAACTTAATTTTCATAGAGAGGTGAAAGATATGAGAGAAGGAATCCATCCTGCCTACTATCAGGCAACTGTAACTTGCAACTGTGGTAATACTTTCGTGACCGGTTCTACCAAGCCCGAAATTCACGTAGAAGTTTGCTCCAAGTGCCATTCATTCTACACTGGTCAGCAGAAGACTGCCAGAGCAGATGGACGTGTTGATAAGTTCAACAAGAAATACGGCATCAAATAAGTTATTTATTAAAGGGTTGAGGTATTTCTATCTCAACCTTTTCCTTTATATGGAAATGTTTGTCTAAAAGAAAGATGGGTTTGTGTTATGGCTAGAAAGAAATGCAAGCGTTATTCCGGGATCGGCGGTCAGGCTGTGCTGGAAGGAATCATGATGAGAAATCAGGATAAATATGCGGTGGCAGTCAGAAGAACTGACGGTGAGATTGATGTGGAGGTAGAGACTCATAAGGAACTGTTGGCAGGAAGTGTGCTGAAAAAGATTCCTTTTATCAGGGGTGTCTTCCAGTTCATAGATTCTTTGACTCTTGGTATGAGATCCCTGAATCATTCCACTGCATTTTATGAAGAAGAGGATGCACAGGAAACCAAATTTGATAAAGCACTGGATAAGCTTAGCGGGGGAAATGGTGAAAAGCTGATGACCACATTGGTAACCATTATATCTCTGGTGCTGGCGATTGGAATCTTTGTTGTGTTGCCTTATTATGTGGCCTCTCTTTTTGACGGATTTATTCGCAATCGTTCTTTAATGGCCATTTTGGAAGGTGGATTGCGTATTATTATTTTTATATTTTATGTATGGGCCATCAGCTGGATGAAGGATATCAGACGGTTGTATCAGTATCATGGAGCGGAGCACAAGTGTATCAATTGTATTGAAAAGGGCAGACCATTGACTGTGCGGAATGCCATGAGAAGCTCTCGTTTGCATAAGAGATGTGGTACCAGCTTTATGTTTTTTGTATTGTTTGTAAGTATTATTTTGTTCTTCTTTATCCGTGTGGAGAACCCTATTTACAGAGTATTGATTCGAGTGGCTATGATGCCTGTTGTGGCGGGTATTTCCTATGAGATTATTCGTCTGGCCGGAAGAACAGATAATTTTCTGGTAAAAATTTTGTCCGCACCGGGTATGATGATTCAAAGGATGACCACCAAGGAGCCGGATGAGACAATGGTGGAAGTAGGTATTGCAGCAGTAGAAGCGGTGTTTGACTGGAGAGCGTACCTGCAGGAGCATTTCGGATATAAACCGGAGGAGCTGACAGAAGAGGCTCTGTTGTTGGAGGAGTCTGACCTGCGTAAGGAAGCGTCCGCAGAAGTGGATTATGAGAGTATTGATGTGGCAGACGCTGAGGAGCAGGTATGACCTATAGAGAATGCTATGAGCAGGGCCGGGAAGTGCTGACCCGGGCCGGAATAGAGGAGGCTACACTGGACGCCAGACTGCTTTTGGAGCATGTGTGTGCTACTAACCGGAATGATTTACTGGTCCATGGAGACAGAGAAGTAGCTGTTGAGCAATGTGAAGCATACCGGGAGCTGATACAAAAGCGTGCCAGCCGTATTCCTTTGCAACATATCACCGGAGTGCAGGAATTTATGGGGCTGGAATTTGCAGTAAGCGATAAGGTACTTATTCCCCGGCAGGATACGGAGATTCTGGTTGAAGAGGTGCTACGGGAGTTGCAAAGTGGTATGCGGATATTGGATATCTGTACCGGAAGCGGTTGTATACTGCTGAGCCTTTTACATTACTCCAATGATTGCATGGGAGTGGGTGTGGATATTTCTTCCCAGGCACTGGAGGTGGCTGGTAGAAATGGAGAACGCTTATCCCGAGAGAGAGTATTAGATTATACTTTCCTGGAAGGGGATTTGTTTGCCCCGGTGAAAGGAAAGTTTGATATCATTGTATCCAATCCCCCCTACATTGCTACGGCAGTGATAGAGACATTGGAACCGGAGGTGCGGGAACATGAACCCATGCTGGCACTGGACGGAAAGGAAGACGGACTGTTCTTTTATCGTAGGATTGTAGCAGAATGCGGAGCTTATCTGAACCGGGGAGGACGACTGTATCTGGAGATTGGTTTTGACCAGGGACAGGCAGTGCGGGAACTGCTTGAAACAGCAGGCTTTACAGAGGTACAAGTGGTACAGGACTACGCAGGTCTGGACCGGGTGGTACATGGAATCTATTTCGGCGAGTAAATTTAGTAAAATAGGATACTGTAATATAGATAGATTTGGAAAGGCATGGTTAGACAGATGTTTGACAAGTTGGAAGATTTATTGATTCGATTTGAGGAGATTATGGGCGAGCTTAATGAGCCCACCGTCACCAATAATCAGGAGAGATTCCGTAAGCTCATGAAGGAGCAGAGTGATCTCACTCCCATTGTAGAGGCTTACAAGGAATATAAGAAATGTAAGCAGGATATAGAGGATTCCCTGCTGATGCTGGATGAGGAATCTGATGAAGATATGCGTGAAATGATTAAGGAGACCTTAAGCGATAGTAAAAAGCGCGTAGAGGAATTGGAGCAGGAGATGAAGATTCTGCTGCTTCCCAAGGACCCTAACGATGAAAAAAATGTTATCGTAGAAATCCGTGCCGGTGCAGGCGGTGATGAGGCGGCTTTGTTTGCGGCAGAAATTTACCGTATGTATGTGCACTATGCGGAAGGACAGCGCTGGAGAGTGGAGACCATGAACGTGGACGAAATCGGTATCGGCGGTATGAAGGAAGTACAGTTTATGATTACCGGTCAGGGTGCTTATTCCAAGATGAAGTATGAAAGTGGGGTACACCGTGTGCAGCGTGTGCCGGAAACCGAAAGCGGTGGCCGTATCCATACCTCTACCATCAGTGTAGCGGTAATGCCGGAGGTAGATGAGGATATCGATATTGTCATTGATGAGAAGGATATCCGTATCGACGTAATGCGTGCGTCCGGTAACGGCGGACAGTGTGTCAATACCACGGACTCTGCAGTGCGTTTGACCCATTACCCCACCGGTATTGTGGTATATAGCCAGACAGAGAAGTCACAGCTACAGAATAAGGCAAAGGCGTTTGCACTGTTGAAGGCAAAGCTGTATGATATTGAACAACAGCAGCGCCATGACGCAGAAGCAGAGATGCGTCGTAGCCAGATTGGTACCGGAGACCGTTCTGAGAAAATCCGTACCTACAACTTCCCTCAGGGACGTGTGACGGACCATCGTATCAATCTGACCCTGTATAAGCTGGATAAGATTATGAACGGTGATATCGTGGATATTATTGATGCTTGTATCGCAGCCGACCAGGCGGCTAAGCTGGCTCGGATGAATGAGAACTAGGGTAGTTAGTGCGATTTATAGGTCGGTTTGGGAAGGCGAATAGTTGAGTTGAAAAAAGTGCTCTATATCAGTTTGAGTTGCTGATATAGAGTGCTTTTTATGTGGAGCCAAATTACTTGCCCTATCCCGAA
This sequence comes from Lachnospiraceae bacterium, assembly GCA_017473445.1. Lineage (GTDB taxonomy): Bacteria > Bacillota > Clostridia > Lachnospirales > Lachnospiraceae > Acetatifactor. The sequence continues at coordinate 2,018 of JAFUKS010000233.1, read as the reverse complement.
GGACAGAATTAAAAGAAATTTGGAACTTATCCTCCAAACCGCAAGGAATAAAGACAAGTTCACAAAAAATGGAAAGCATCCCGCCCTCTTTCATCGGTATAATGTAAAAGCAAGAAATTTTTGTAAAAGGAGAGTTATAATGATGAGAAGATGGAAAATGGGGTTGTTGGCAATGGTACTGGCATTTTCCCTGACTGCATGTGCAGCAGAGAATAATGGCGAACCGGCAGCAGACCAGAGTATATCACAGGAGGCAGAAGTAACTACTGATGAGGCCCAGGAAAGCACTGATGCCATAGGAGATGCGGAGGAAACGGAAGAGGCAAAAGAAAGCACTTCCCAGGAAACCTCTTCCGCAGAGGAGGAAGCACCGGTACTTACTGAGACTTTCCAGAGCTTGCTTGGAAAGCATGGAATTAAGGCAGGTACTTGCTTGTCAGACTACATGATTACCAATAAGACCTGTGTGAACATTATTACCACCCAGTTCAATAGTATTACTTTTGAGAACCACTTAAAGCCTGATGCGATTTTGGATTTACAGGAGAGCAAGGCAAAGGGTGATATCGTTGTAAAATTCAATGCTACTACCGAAAAGCTTTTGAAATGGTGTAAGGACAATGGCATGGCTATGCGTGGACATACTCTGGTATGGTACAGCCAGACTCCTAATTGGATTTTCTATGAAGACTTTGATACCAAAAAGTCACTGGTAAGCAGAGATGTGATGCTGGCGCGTATGGATAGCTATATCAACCAGGTATTTACCCTGCTGGAGGAGAAGGGCTATTTGGAAAGCTTCTATGCTTATGATGTAGTAAATGAGGCATGGATGGAGGATGGCAGCAAGCGTGATTGTTTGTGGCTGAAGACTATTGGTGAAGATTATCTCTGGTATGCATTCTATTATGCAGATAAGTATGCTCCTGATTATATTGACTTGTACTACAATGATTATAATGAGCAGTTTAAGACAGAGACCTTATACAACTTTGTACAGACCCTGAAGGATGAGGAAGGCAACTATCTGATTGATGGTGTGGGCTTCCAGGCACATCTGTATACAGAGGATGACTTAAATACCTATTTTAATACGGTTGAGAGATTAGGTTCCTTGGGCTTAAAGGTAAACCTGACTGAGTTGGATGTATGTCTGGGTACTTGGCAGAACATTAAGCCTGCTACGGAAGAGAATCTGAAGGCCCAGGGACAGTACTATTATAATCTGATTAATGGATTATTACAGAGAGTGGACGAAGGCAAGGTAAAGATGGATTCCCTGACATTCTGGGGATTTGTTGATAATCTTTCCTGGCGAAAAGAGCGTAATCCTTTGCTGTACAATAAGTTCTACAAGCCTAAATATGCTTTTTATGGCGCAATGCAGATGAAGGAATATGCCGGATTCGATGAGTAAGTAAAACTTCCCCTTACCCTGATGGGTAAGGGGCTTTTGCGTTTCTGTGAAAGGTGTGATATAATTCAAAGGAATATACGAACGCTCTCTTCATAATAAAGGAGAATAGTCATGAGAGTCGATCCGATATCAAGTGTACTACAAACAGGTTATGTGGCACCGGTCAGTAGTGAAAAACAGCGCAGTAAAAAGCTTCGCAGGATGATGAAAAAGGAAAAGCTTTCCTTTGGTGACTTAGCGTTGAGCGCGGATTCCTATATGGACGCAGAGGATATAAAAAATGGAGCCCCCATGGATAAAGAGGTGGACCGTCGGCTGATGGAGGCTCACGGCGTTTATAATGATGATTTACAAGAGATTCCCTATGCATTTAAAGGGATGCAGGTGGATAGATATTCATAAAGTGAAAGAAAACCATGGAGTTTACTCCATGGTTTTTTCTTCTTCTGATTTGGAAAAAATATTTTTCTTTGCTATAAAATACACTGCGGCAAGAAATAGACAAATACCCAAGCGGGTAAGTCGGTAGGAACTATAACCATCTACAATTTGTGCTACTATATTATCGGAGAAAACTACAAAGGGATCGGTACTGCCGGTT
>JAFUKS010000232.1 GCA_017473445.1 Lachnospiraceae bacterium | reverse complement strand
GGTAATGTATCCGCAGGTACCTCTGTATTTTCCATGGTGGTGCTGGATAAGGCCTTGAAGGGTGTATACGAAGAAATTGATATGGTGACCACTCCCGACGGTATGCCTGTGGCAATGGTACACTGCAATAACTGTACCTCTGATTTAAATGCATGGGTAAATCTGTTTGATGAGTTTGCAGATACCTTTGGGATGAAGATAGATAAGAATGAACTGTATGGAACCCTGTACCGTAAGGCTTTAGAAGCAGATAAGGATTGTGGCGGTCTGTTGGCATACAATTATTTTTCCGGTGAGCCTATTACCGGACTGGAGGAAGGACGTCCCATGTTTGTGCGTACTCCCGATGCGAAGTTCAGCCTTGCCAACTTCATGCGCAGTCACTTATACAGTGCATTGGCTACTCTGAAGGTAGGTAACGATATTTTGTTGAAGAAGGAACAGGTAAGTGTGGACTGCATGATGGGTCACGGTGGCTTGTTCAAGACCCCTGTGGTAGGACAGAAGATTCTGGCAGCAGCCATGAACGCTCCTGTAACCGTAATGGATACTGCCAGCGAGGGCGGTGCCTGGGGTATGGCCATTTTGGCAGCCTATATGCAGGAGAAGGCTGAAAACGAAAGCCTTTCCGATTACTTAAACAATAAAATCTTTGCAGGCCAGACCGGTACCACCATCGAGCCCGATGAGGTCGATGTGGCAGGCTTTGACGCCTTTGTAGTAAATTATCTGAATACCATCCCTGCTGAGAAAGCAGCAGTAGCAGGGCTTAAGTAAGTGGTTTAGTAATGCAGTTGTAACGTTAATATGCTTACAAGCAGCTTGTCAAGGTGCAGGTATCAGCTCCTATAAAGGACCCTTGAAAAACGTCGTTACTTGGTGAGGTTTAGCACATCTTGGATGTGCTCGAACCTAGTAACGTAACGATTTTTCACGGAGTGGAAACGTGTCCGTATAGGAGCTGATATCTGCACCGCCAGACAGGCGGAAAGAAGGGACATTATGTTAGAAGAATTAAAGCAATTGGTTTACGAAGCAAATATGGACCTGCCTAAGTACGGGCTGGTGACCTTTACCTGGGGTAACGTAAGTGCCATTGACCGGGAAAAGGGATTGTTTGTCATTAAGCCCAGTGGTGTGGAATATGATAAGCTGACCCCGGAGGATATGGTTGTGGTAGATATGGAGGGCAATAAGGTGGAAGGCAGATACAATCCTTCCTCTGACACCGCTACTCACTTGGAATTGTACAAAGCCTTTCCGGAAATCGGTGGCGTGGTACACACCCATTCCACTCATGCTACCAGTTGGGCACAGTCAGGAAGAAGTATTCCCTGTTACGGAACCACTCACGCAGACTATATTTATGGTGAGGTGCCCTGTGTCAGATGTCTGACCAAGGAGGAGATTGAAAACGGATATGAGGAAAATACGGGCAGATTGATTGTGGAGGAATTTTTCCGCAGATGTAAGGAGCCTATGGCGGTACCGGCGGTTCTCTGCAAGAATCATGGTCCCTTTGCTTGGGGTAAGGATGCCAAGGACGCTGTGCACAATGCGGTAGTGTTGGAGGAAGTAGCTAAGATGGCATATATGACAGAGGTTATCAATCCCCGTGTAGAGGCAGCTCCTCAGGAATTGCAGGATAAGCACTATTACCGTAAGCATGGGGCCAATGCATATTACGGTCAAAGCGTATAGTAAATTCATCCCCCCAAAAGCGATTATATATAACTGCTTTTGGGGGATTTTTTCGGACTATTTCAACAAAAAAGAGCATGCAATTTCTACATCCAAAAGGAGTGCTTAAACTGGACTAAAAAGTGGAATTATGTTAAGATAGAAGCCAAAGAGTTCGTAGCCGTGGACTGGCACGGCAGAATGGAGGAGACGATGAACAATTTAGAACTGCAAAAGCGCGCAAATGATGTTCGTAAGGGCATTGTTACCGCGGTTCACAGTGCAAAGGCAGGACATCCCGGCGGATCCTTGTCTGCAGCAGATGTGTTTACTTTTCTTTATTTTGAAGAGATGAACATTGATCCCAAGAATCCTGATATGGAGAGCAGAGACCGTTTTGTATTATCCAAGGGTCATACCGCTCCCGGTCTGTATTCCGCATTGGCAAACAGAGGCTTTTTCCCTGTTGAGGATTTAAAGACTCTGAGAAAATTAGGTTCTTATCTGCAGGGACATCCCTGTATTCATATTCCCGGCGTAGATATGGCTTCCGGTTCCCTGGGTCAGGGTATTTCCGCAGCTGTAGGTATGGCACTGGGCTTCCAGATGGATGGCAAGTCTAACCGCGTATATACTCTGCTGGGTGACGGTGAGATTCAGGAAGGACAGGTATGGGAGGCAGCTATGTTTGCAGGCTTCCGCAAGCTGGACAACCTGGTAGTAATCGTAGACAATAACAATCTGCAGATTGATGGTGCTATTGACGAAGTATGTTCTCCTTATCCCATCGATAAGAAGTTCGAGTCCTTCAACTTCCATGTAATCAACGCAGATGCTCATGATTTTGACTCCCTGAGAGCAGCTTTTGATGAGGCAAAGGCAACCAAGGGCATGCCCACCTGTATCGTTGTAAAGAGCGTAAAGGGTAAGGGCGTTTCTTTCATGGAGAATAATTGCGCATGGCATGGTACCGCTCCCAACGATGAGCAGTATGCACAGGCGATGGCTGATTTGGATGCAATCGCAGCAGATTTAGAGAAAGCAGGTGAAGCATAATGGCAGATGTTAAGAAAATCGCAACCAGAGAAAGTTATGGTAACGCATTGAAGGATCTGGCAGAAGAATTCCCCCAGCTGGTAGTTCTGGATGCTGACCTGGCAGCAGCCACCAAGACCGGTATTTTCAAGAAGGCATATCCCGATCGTCATATCGATTGCGGTATTGCTGAGTGTAATATGATGGGCGTGGCAGCCGGTTTATCCCTGGCTGGCAAGATTCCTTTTGTAAGCTCCTTTGCTATGTTTGCAGCAGGCAGAGCTTATGAGCAGGTACGTAACTCTGTAGGTTACCCCGCATTGAATGTAAAGATTGGTGCTACCCATGCTGGTATCACTGTAGGTGAGGATGGTGCTACCCATCAGTGTAACGAGGATTTGGCTCTTATGAGAACCATCCCCGGCATGGTAGTAATGTGTCCCTCCGATGATATTGAGGCAAAGGCAGCTGTTCGTGCAGCATTAGAGCATCAGGGTCCCTGCTACATCCGTTTCGGTCGTGCAGCAGTACCTGTAATTAACGATAAGCCGGATTATAAGTTTGAAATCGGCAAGGGCACCGTAGTACGTGAAGGTAAGGATGTGACCATCGTAGCTACCGGTATCTGTGTAGATTCCGCTATCGGTGCAGCTGAGAAGCTGGCAGCAGACGGTATCGATGCAGAGGTTATCAATATCTGTACCATTAAACCTTTGGATGAGGAATTGATTATTGCAAGTGCTAAGAAGACCGGTAAGGTAGTGACCGTTGAGGAGCATTCCGTAATCGGCGGTTTGGGCAGTGCTGTATGTGATTGCCTCAGCGAAAAGCTTCCCACCCCTGTGAAGAAGATTGGTATGCAGGACATCTTTGGTGAGTCCGGTTCCGCTGCAGCATTGGTAGAGAAGTACGGTCTGGATGCAGCAGGCGTATACAAGAGCGTAAAAGAGTTTTTATAAGATTTACAGGACCAGGGAGAGTAGGCATATGAATATTTTAGCACCCTCCATCCTGTCCGGAGATTTCTGGCATCTGGGTGAACAAATTGAGGAAGCTCAGGCGGCCGGAGCCAAATATCTTCATATAGATGTAATGGATGGAAATTTTGTACCTTCAGTTTCATATGGTTCCCCTGTGATTCGTTCCCTTCGTAAGTCCACAGATTTCTTCTTTGATGTGCACCTGATGGTGATTCATCCGGAGACTTATATCGAGAGAATGGCTAAGTGCGGTGCAGATTTAATTAATTTTCACTACGAAGCTACAGACAATGTGGCGGGTGTGATTGGTCAGATTCGTGCAGTAGATAAAAAGGTGGGCATCACCATTAAGCCCGGTACCCCGGTGTCTGTGCTGGAACCTTACCTGGAGCAGGTAGATATGGTGCTTATCATGACTGTAGAGCCCGGCAGGGGCGGTCAAAAGCTGATTCCCCAATGTCTGGACAAGGTACGTGAGCTCAAGCATTTGATAGATGAGCGCGGGTTACAAGTGGACATTGAGGTGGACGGTGGAATTATCATTGAAAATGTGGCGGAGGCCATTGCAGCAGGTGCCAATATTATTGTGGCCGGCTCTGCTGTATTCCTGGGAGATATCACAGAGAACGTCCACGGATTATTAAAAAATATGTAAAATTATATGTACTTTACCGAAAAAGTTGCTGTTTTCAGCAACTTTTTCGTCATTTCGGGCATTGTTTTTCTAAGGTGAAATAAATATACTAGGGGATGTAAAAAATCTAGGAGGATGTAGTAGTATGTCAGTTGATAAATTTTTAACAGACGAGTATTTATCCGACTTACATGCATATTGGAGAGCCGCAAACTATCTTGCAGCAACCCAGTTGTATCTGTTGGATAACCCCATGTTAAGAGAGCCCTTAACCATGGATCAGATTAAGAAGAAAATTGTAGGTCACTGGGGAACCGTTCCCGGCCAGAACTTTGTATATGCACATATGAACCGTGCAATTACCAAGTACGACCTGAACATGATTTTGATTTCCGGCCCCGGTCACGGCGGT
>JAFUKS010000231.1 GCA_017473445.1 Lachnospiraceae bacterium | reverse complement strand
TATGAACGCAGGTGCCTATGTAACAGGTAGCCAGTTAATGGGGCTGGGAGAGTATTATGCAAAGGCCATTCACAATACTTACGGAGATGATTTTGACGTATTGTTCGGACCCGCTTACAAGGGTATTCCCATCAGTGTGGTAACTGCTATTGCATATAGCAAGTTATATGGCAAGGAGGTTCGCTACTGCTCCGACCGCAAGGAGGAGAAGGACCATGGTGCAGATAAAGGAAGCTTCCTGGGAAGCAAGCTGAAAGATGGAGACAGAGTTATCATGATTGAGGATGTGACCACCTCCGGTAAATCCATGGAAGAGACTGTTCCCAAGGTAAAGGGTGCTGCAGATGTGGAAATCGTAGGTCTGATGGTATCCTTAAACCGTATGGAGAAGGGCCTGGGCGGCGAGAAGAGTGCACTGGCAGAAATCGAAGAGAAGTATGGCTTCAAGGCAAATGCGATTGTATCCATGGAGGATGTAATTTCCTACCTGTACAATCAGCCTTACAAGGGTAAGGTATATATTGATGATACCTTAAAGGCTACCATTGATGAATATTACGCAGTATACGGTGCATAATCATATAGAATCATAGGAAAGGACAGTAGTTATGGAAGAAAGAGTATACAAGACAATGAACCGTGCCGGTGTGGCAAATATTGTTATTGGAGTGGTTACCTTGGTAGTGGGACTTGCTACCGGTATTTTGTTGGTAATCAACGGTGCCAGACTACTGGCCGGTAAATCCAAGATTCTTTTTTAATTAGTTGAGAGAAACGGGCATTCCCAGCGGGAGTGCCCTTTTGGAGTTTTTATGAAGAAAAAGAGAAGTTATATTTTTACCAATCGAAAGCATACGGACCAGGCCATAATGTCTGCGATTTTGGGGATGATAAGCATAGTGGCTACCGTTATGGCCATTATTTTTTCTTATCGGCAGTCTCTGGAAGGAAAGGTGGGATATGGTGCTACCTGCCTGCTGGCGACTCTTTTTGCAGTGATTGGTTTGATATTGTCTGTGACCCAGCTGGTCAAGAAAGATGTATATCGATTGTTTCCCGTGACGGGCATGATGCTAAACGGGGCAGTATTGCTTGCTATGGGATTTCTGGTTTACTTTGGAATGTAACATAGGCAGGAAAAGAAAGGGATATTAGATATATGACAGGAACACCTGAAATAATGGAACAAGAAGAAATTGTATTTGAGGATGCGCTGCAGGAGCGCTACGAATTGGCAGTGGAGCGTATCCGTGAAACAGAGCAGGAACAATTAGGAGAGCCGGCTTTTGAGCAGTATTTTCAGACGGTGGCCTCCTTTTTATTGTTAGTGGAGGAGAATCGTAGCTTTCTTTTGGCAGGAGGGCTGGATAAGGCATCCTTGGAGGAGTTGGCGGCACGTAATCACGCATTGTATGAGGATGTGCTGCCCCAGCAGTATGAAGGAAGCTATGCCAACCCGGCCTATGCAGTGGCACAGCTGGGTGAGGAATACGGCAGCTTGCTGAGCTTTTTGTACACGGAACTGCGTAGCTGTATCGGATTTGCCTACGAGGGCAAGTTGCAGGAATTGGTAATTCGCTTTGAATTGTTCAATGAAGTATATGCTTCCTTTGTATATGAGTGGCAAGAGGAGCAGGCCTTGCCCAAGGCAGAGACCATCCGCAAGGTGATGTACTGGTTTGTCAGCGATTATGCGGATGTGGCGGCCATGCAGCGGGTACGGGACATGGTAGTGCCCGGTGGCTTTGGTACGGAGCTTTTAGAGAAATATGATTTTAGTGACCTCAGGGATTTATACCGTTATGGAGAATATGTCAGTGAAAATGAACTGACCATGAGCCGGTTTATGGCACAGTTACCCCAGGAGACCATCAATACCATGGCAGATACCTATACCGAAGGTTATCGTATCGGTTTTGAGGTAACGAATAAGGATTTATCCAAAAAGAAAAGTGTGTCCATTCATTATCAGCTGGGCTTTGAGCGGATGATGAAGCGGGCAATGGAGAATTTCAGGCAGATGGGACTGGGTACAGTTCTGGCCCGGAATCCCTACAGTATTTTGTATAATAAGAGCTTGGGACGTAGTGGCTTCTACGGTGGCAATCCCAACCGCCAGTATGATTTTGACCATAGGGATGACAGAGCACTTTTCTGGGATAAAAATCTGGCCAACCGCCGTTTGGAAGTAATGCACACTGCCTTTGAGGCGTATAAGGATGAGTGCCGCGGCTATGCAGGTCCTGCGGTGGTGGAGACCTTTGGCGAGAAACAGTTTGAACCGGTACAAAAGCCCCAGTCTCCCAAGATGAGCGAGGAGCAGAACGACAGCTTTGTGGAGTTCCGTTCCCAAATGGGCAGATTACAGAGACAGTATATTCTGGAAGAGGAACGCAGCTTTACCATTATTGCCTTCCCGGTACCGGAAATCGGTGAAGATTTCCCGGAGCTTTTCAAGGAAATTATCCGCATCAATACCCTGGATTATCAGCTTTACCGGAAGATGCAGCAGTGTATCATTGATGCCTTGGACCAAGCGGATTATTGTGTCATCAAGGGTATGGGCGAGAACCGTACGGATTTGAAGGTGAATTTATGGAAACTGCAAAATCCTGAAAAGGAGACCATTTTTGAAAACTGTGTGGCAGATGTCAATATCCCCGTTGGTGAAGTGTTTACTTCTCCGGTATTAAAAGGGACAGAAGGGCTGCTTCACGTAAGCAGGGTATTTTTAAATGATTTGGAATACCGGAATCTGACCCTGACCTTTGAGGATGGTATGATTAAGGATTATACCTGTGATAATTTCAAATCAGAGGAAGAGAATAGAAACTTTATCCGGGAGAATGTATTATATCGTCACAAGACGCTGCCCATGGGCGAGTTCGCCATCGGTACCAATACCACTGCCTATGTGGTAGCACGTAAATTTGGTGTGGAGGACAAATTCCCCATTTTGATAGCGGAGAAGATGGGACCTCATTTTGCAGTGGGAGATACCTGCTATTCCAATGCGGAGGATGTGGCAGTGTACAATCCGGATGGCAAGGAAATTGTGGCCCGGGAAAATGATTTTTCAAGACTACGCAAGGAGAATCCGGGAAAGGCATACTTCAACTGTCATACGGATATTACCATTCCCTATGACGAACTGGGAGAGCTTAGCGGCGTAGCCAAGGATGGTACACTGATTCCGATTATCAAAGAGGGTAGATTTGTGCTTCCCGGTACGGAAGAATTAAATGCACCTTTAGAGACAATCTAAAGAGAAAGTTAAGAAATATTTTGTAGATTCATGTTGCACGGCTTGCACAATTTTAGTAAACTAAGATGAGATAGGGTGGAAAGCTATGGCTTTCTGCCAGTATATATTTAAGGAGGACCCTATGGCACAGGTAGGTATTGTTATGGGCAGTGATTCTGATATGCCCGTTATGGCGAAAGCCGCAGATATTTTGGAGGAGCTTGGTATTTCTTATGAAATGACCATTATCAGTGCTCACAGAGAACCGGATGTATTCTTTGAGTATGCAAAGGGAGCAGAGGACAAGGGATTTAAGGTGATTATTGCAGGAGCAGGTATGGCAGCCCATTTGCCCGGTATGTGCGCAGCGATTTTCCCCATGCCCGTAATCGGTATTCCCATGCATACCACTTCTTTGGGCGGTAGAGATTCCCTGTACTCCATCGTACAGATGCCCTCCGGCATTCCTGTAGCTACCGTAGCCATTAACGGTGGTGCCAATGCAGGACTTTTGGCTGCAAAGATTTTGGCTACTTCTGATGCAGAGCTGCTTACCAAGCTGAAGGCATACAGTCAGGATTTGAAGGAGCAGGTACAGGCCAAGGATGCAAAGTTACAGGAGATCGGCTATAAAGAGTACCTGAAGAAATAAGCAGTAGTTATTCGCAAGGTTTTACATGCAAGTTTTTGCATGTCGCCCTTGGGGCAATCAAATAATATATTACAGCCGCGAAGCGGCAGAATGAGGAGAAAAGAAATGGATTACAAGAAGGCAGGCGTTGATATTGAAGCCGGTTACAAATCAGTGGAATTAATGAAGAAGCATGTAAAGGAGACCATGCGCCCCGAGGTTATGGGCGGTTTGGGCGGATTTTCCGGCGCATTCTCCCTGAAAACAATTAAGGATATGGAGAATCCGGTACTGTTATCCGGTACTGACGGTTGCGGAACTAAGGTAAAGCTGGCTTTCCTGATGGATAAGCATGATACCATCGGTATCGATTGTGTGGCAATGTGTGTAAATGACGTAGCATGTGCAGGCGGCGAGCCTCTCTTCTTCCTGGATTATATTGCTTGTGGCAAGAATTATCCCGAGAAGATTGCTACTATCGTAAAGGGTGTAGCAGAAGGCTGTAAGCAGGCAGGTGCTGCACTGGTAGGCGGTGAGACTGCTGAGCATCCCGGCCTGATGCCCGAGGATGAGTACGATTTGGCAGGCTTTGCTGTAGGCGTGGTAGATGAGAAGGATTTGATTACCGGTGAGAAGATTCAGGCCGGTGATGTACTGGTAGGTATTGCTTCCTCCGGTGTACATTCCAACGGTTTCTCTCTGGTACGTAAGGTATTCGAGATGACCACTGAGAGCCTGAATACATATTATGATGAATTAGGCAAGACTTTGGGCGAGGCACTGCTTGCACCTACCAGAATTTATGTAAAGTCACTGAAGTCCGTAAAGGATGCAGGTGTGACCATTCATGGTTGTAGCCATATTACCGGTTGCGGTTTCCAGGAGAATATTCCCAGAATGCTTCATGAAGGTATCCGCGCAGTGGTAG
>JAFUKS010000230.1 GCA_017473445.1 Lachnospiraceae bacterium | reverse complement strand
TTATAGGACTCTACCAAACTCTTACCAAGTACCTTTATTTTGGCAAGAAATCCCTTTTTCTCGACTGTAAAGCAACACCATATAGCTATCCAAAAATAAGTGATTGCTTTCAAAAAGCAATATAATAATGTGTTATCCTGGGTTTCATATGTTCCGATTAACATATGAAACATTGCAACTGCAAGGACAATCAAAAATATGCAGGATGCCCAAATTCCCATTAGGGCTTTTCTCTGTGCAAAATCATAGTTTTTGCTTAACAAAGGAAACAAATATATCAGCAACATAGATATGTCAATTAACAATGTCCATGTAGGAACATCTTTTCCATAAAGCAAATATGCCAACATAGCAAAAAAAGCAACAAAAAGGAACCTTCCCCCATCTATTAGAAATTCTCTAAAAGCATACTTTTTTCCGCTCTGTGCATTTACTACTAATCTCTTTGTAATAATTACAAAAATAGCTACTACCATTGGCAATACATTAAAAATATATTTCATAACAGGTACCCCCATATAATGTATATTTATGCACTCAAGACTATTTTTCCTTTGCACTAACAAAATGCATTCTCTTCCACCAGCATCTCCAGCACTCTGGACTCCCTCTCAATCATTCCTTCAAAAACGGAATGCCCTGCCTTGCTGCCATGGTTTGCTGTACGATTGGTGGTAATTGCCTGCTCCGGAGTCACATATTCCAGTTCAAACTGCTCTTCATCTTCATACTCATCCAAGTGCTGGGACTGTACCTCCGGCTCCACATCACAGAAATAGTAATAATTATCCTGGATGAACATATCCTCAATACGTCCCTTTTGAACACGATGGACCATACCATATTCCCGGATGGATGCAGGAACAACTACCAGCCCTACCTCCTCCTGCACCTCACGGGCAAGGGTAGCCGGATGCTCTTCCTCTGCTTCAATACCTCCACCGGGCAGTTTGTAATAGTTATACTTCCGGCTATGTACCATGGCGACAAGACCATCCTTGATGATAATGCCCCGTACCGATGGACGCACGCAACATGTGCCGTTAGGATTGTAGTCTTTTTTGTCCAGTTCAAATAGTACTCTCATAAATTTCCCCTTTGCTTTATAAATTAATTACCATAATATACTCTTCTTCGTTTTCACCTACGATTTCAAAGCCTACCTTTTGGTACATTCCGGCTGCATAATTAGCTTTCTGGACCGCCAGGGAAGCTTTTTTATATCCTCTTTGACATAGCTCCTGCAACATCCGCTTCATCAGTTTCGTTCCTATGCCCAATCCTCGATATTCCTTGTACAAAGAGATAGCAAAGGAAGGGATTCCATCGCCAATATGTCCATAATCCTCCATGACCCGTACCCATACGGCACCCACAACATGACCTTCTATTTCAGCTACAAAGCAAATATCATCCGGCTCTTTCCCAAAGCCGGACACATATACTTGCAACTCCGGCTCATTGATAATCGTCTTAGGCGGAGCCTGCACTCCTTCGGGAATAAAAATTGCTTCGAAAAGAAAATCGTTTAGAAGCGGATATTCACTTTTTTTAATTGGTCTGATGGTGTAGTTCATTAGTTATCCTCATTGTTTACTTTATTTTTGTATTCCTGATACCATGTAGGAATACAGGATTCCATTCCATTGAACCATTTAACAATATTTCGGTTCAAAGAGATGATTTCATCCAACTCTTCCGGTGCAAAATATTTGGCCCAAACAATGGAAGTAATCGCACTTATAGATAAATATAATGCCAGCAGCCTCCAAAATTCCTCCGGCACATGATCCTCAAAATACCCATTTATCTGCCCCACTGTAAAAGCAACATTTTTCACCTGAATCCTGTTGAACTCATACCAGGGGTCTCCTTTACCATCAAAATCTACTGTATGCCAGTCGATCACTGAGATTTCCAGATTTTGATTCACAACTAAATTTCCCATATGATAATCACCGTGATGATTACACTGAGGTCTGTTGCGTAATAACTCCTTGTTGTTCTCCAGGAACTGCAATATCTCTTCAGCTCCGTCAAAAGGGATTCCCTCACCCCGGTATGCCTCTATTCTGGGAGCAACGACTTTAAGATATCTGTCGTACCAGTCTTCCTCTGTGCTATTTGCAGGCGAAATCTCATGAATCCGGCGCAATATCTTACCGGCTTCATACCCTACTTTATATTGTTCCTGTGTGGATAAATGCGACACTACTGTTTCTGCATCTTCTCCTTCTACCCAACCAAGGAGTGTATAAACGGATTTTCCTTCTTCGCAAATACCACAATCAATTGCAGTAGGAACGGGCAGGCTCTCCTTATTCAGCTGTGCCAGAAAATTGAACTCCCGCTTCTTCATTTCATAATCTGCTACATCTGCGATACGCAATAAATATTTCTGGTTATCCTTGGTTTCTATGTAATATTTTCTTTCTCCGGACATGCCTTTGGTAATCTCTTTCATTAACAAAAAGGAGTCTGACTGGGGAATTTCTTTCAATAATGACATAACACGCTTCTCCTAAACCAACTATTCAACCCTAAAAATTCTGGAGTCCATGTTAAAAACCAATTTCCGCATAGTCCGCACCGCTACACCGAAAACCTCCACAAACCATAACTGCATCTTTATCCACAATCTCCAGAAAAGCCTTGGCATTCCGGTTCTTAGCAGCTTCCCACATTGCTATTTCCAGTTCTTTTGCATTCATGTCTAGTCCCTTTATCTCTTATAAAATGATCCGTTTCCGATTTTCATACACCACTTGCTGCAAAGACAAATCTTTCATAAGACTTTCCGCCGCATCCATATCCGCGCCCAAATCTTTTACTTCATGGGCATCAGAACCAATGGTCACATACTTTCCACCGCAATCCTTATATATTTCCAACAATTCTTTTCCGGGCATAGTTTCATTGTAACCCTTGCGGAGGGAAGAGGTATTGATTTCTATAATCATGTCCTTCTCTAACAGATATTTGAAAATCTCCTGCAGCTTTGCTTCGGTATAATAAATTTCCCCGTAATATCTTTTGGGAAAATCAATATGTCCCAGAGCATCAAAGCCTCCATGCTTTACGGTACGCAGCACTTCTTCCCAATACAGGGTGTAAAATTCCTTGGCAGAGTATTGCTCTCTCACCCTTTGGCAGGGGAACATATTCCCATTCCAATGAATACTTCCAATAATATAATCGTAAGGGTACTTGGACAATTGTGCCAATTGCCCCCCGTACAGATGGGGCTCACCGAACTCTATTCCCGCACAGAGTTTTATCTGATTCCCATAAAGAGCCTTTACAGAATGAAATTTTTCAAAATATGCCTTGGGGTCATAGTAATTATATCCGTAATCATCCGGATTCAGATCCACATGATCCGTAAAGCATAGCATCTGCATTTGCATCTCCAGTGCTTTTTTGGCATACTGCTCCATATCTGCTTCTGAGTCACAGGAAAATGCTGTATGAATATGTAAATCTGCTTTCATCCCTTACACCTCTCTTTCTGTATTGGGCCTATCTATTACGTCTCATCCATAATCCAATCGATCAGCGTTTTAATATGTATCTCCATGGTATCCAGACAGGGCACCGGGCTCACCCGGTCGTTTAGTAGTAGCGGTAGCTCCGTACAGCCTAAAATAACAGTTTCGATACCATCTTCTGTCTTCATCCGGGAAATAATCCTTTGGAATTCTTTCAGGGTTTCTTCCTTTACGATTCCCAGCTCCAGCTCGGAAGAAATTTGGGTATTGATATAGTCCATTTCTTCTTCCGTGGGCGTAATAATTTCCATATTGCTATCCTGAAAGGGCTTCTTGAAAAATTCGCCGGTCATTGTAAAAATCGTTCCCATCAGACCAATTTTGTGAAAGCCCAGGCGTAATGCTTCATCACGGGTAGCTTCAATAATGCTTACCAAAGGGACCGGGGACTGCTGCTTTAACCGGTCAAATACGATATGCGGGGTATTGGCTGATAAGGCTACAAAGTCTGCTCCACTGCTTACCAGATTGTTAATAGCTCCCATCAGGTATGCAGTTAATTCGTCATATTTTTGCTGTCCGCAAAGACCCAAAACCCGGAATACATCCACGCTTTCAATGGTCAGATTGGGAAAAGCATCCTCTCCCAGTCTTTCCTTTACTCCATACACAATGTCATGATAATAGGGAATTGTGGACTCAGGCCCCATTCCTCCTACCAAACCTAATTTTTTCATATATCCATCCTTCTCTTCATCCCGGAACTGCCGCACGCAAAGCCTAACTTTTCATAAAAAGGTTCCTTACCTTTTACTGCTGTCAGCCCTACGTCCACAGATGTGCCCGGAATGGCAGTTTCCTTAATGTGCTCTAATAATCTGTTTACAATACTTCTTCCAATTCCCTTGCCCTGAAATTCCGGCAAAACAATGATTTCCTGGAGATACCAGTACATGGCACCGTCACCTACCAGTCTGCCCATTCCGATTACCTGACCTTCGTAGATGGCTGAAATATTGAATAAACCATTCTGAAGTGCTTTCTCCACTTGATCTAATGGTCTGTCTATGAAACCGGTTGCCACCTTCAGCCGGACAAAATCCCCCGGAGTCAAAACATTTTCTACTAATTTGACATCTTCTATATGAAATAGGTTCATATGTACTTCCTCCGCCTATTAATAAAATCTATTTTTTACGTATACTTTACTCTTCCGCCTTTTCCACATATACATGAATGCTACCCTTCGCATTCTCACCTACCACAATAGCAGTATAAGTACCTGCTTCAGGAGCCTCCACAGAAAAGGAGCATGTTTGCATCTTATTGCCGGTATAAATATAGTCTTCACCGGCTTTTTGAATAGTTAAGGATACATTACCGCCCTCGCCTTCAAAATCCACTACAATGCTGTCCCCTGCTTCCAACTCAAAATCATGTTGTTCCGTAGTGTTGAATACGGTGTACTCCATCTGCAAATCGTTCTCATTTCTTACCTTACTGCCATTGAAAATGGCTTCTGTTCCACAGGCAGTGGTCATTATACACATCATTGCGCAAATCAAACTAATATACTTTTTCATTCTACTCACCTTTTCCTTATATACATCTACTTCCATGTCCTTAGGCTTCCACCACATGTTTACCGCAAATATGCTCCGGCGTTAATTTCAAAAGCAATGTCCGGGAGCTATGCTGGCGGATTTCCTCTTGAATGTATGCTTCATCCTGAGTGAATTTGTGGCTGAGCTTGGTAGTAATCTCAATGATTTTTTCCATGTCATCGATAATCTCTACTCTGCCAAATACGATGACGCTCTTTACATTCAAAGCCCACTCTCCCGGATTCCGGTAACCACTGTCATAGGTGCAGAAGGATACCTTGTCATGCTTTTTTAGTGCCTCCAGACGGTGTCCCACTTTTCCGCAATGGAAATAGATACAGCCATCCTCCTCATTGTACCAGTGATTCATGGGCATACCGTAGGGATAATCCCCGTCACCTAGCACAGACAGGACGCCCCTGGTCTCATTTTTCAGCAGGTCAATGCATTCCGCTGTGGGAAGCTCCTTATTTTTTCTCAGTAGTTCTCTGAACATATCACCCTCCGAATACCTATCAGCTTAATAGGCCTCTATAAAACAAATAGCAATACCGCTACACATTACCACCATGGAAATGATGAAGGGAACCATTACCTCATTTCCTTTCAGAGACTCCCATAATCCATAAGCAAAGGGCTCCATAGCGGCGAAAAAAATGAAAAATCCTGCAAATACCAATCCTACAATCGTTACTAAAATACCAAAAATCATCTTCTTGCTCATATTCTCTACTCCTCTTTCAGTATTATTTTGCATTCTATTGTAATGAAATTCTTACTTTTATCATAGGTATCTTTGGTACTACTTAGATTTCCGGTCCACTGGCAAAGCCTGCCTCCATGGAAAATGCCTCCCGGAACCCTGCCCGGTAGCAAATATGCTCCGAAGGGCCTGCCCACTGCCAGCACATAGGGAAATTATTTTCTTTGCAATACTCAATTACAAAGCTCAGCAATTCACTGGCATATGCCTTACCCCGATGCTCCTTGGCAGTCACAATATAATCAAAACGGGTATTGCCATACTCTGATTTATGGATATCGGTGTATACCACCGCCTTACCATCCAGGTAGCCTACAAAAAGATATGTACCCTCCTGTGCCATCCGCTTCCGGGTCACATCCACCTCCCAGGGCTCTCCGCTGGGAATCAGTATATCTGTTGCCACCCGTTCCTCCCACTCCTGAAGCACCCGGATATCCAGTCTCTTTTGGGTAGTAATTTCATTTTCCGCAGTCAGAAGCATTACCCTATGCTCTTCCTCGGGCGTATAGGTAAATCCATGGGCATTTAAAATCCCCTCATTGTCCTTGAAATAATCCGGTACGAAGGGATGGTAAATGGATGCCCGCATGCCTAGCTTTCTGTAAAAGGCGGCAATATCATCCAAAACTGCACCCAAATCCGTAATCTTCTCCGGATAAATACAGGCATGATTGCCGTCGTAGGAATCCTTGTTGTCCTCCATATAAAACAGAATGCCATAGTCCTTTTCCACATAGGAAGCAAACCACTTGGGGAATTCATTTTCTTCCCGTTTAATGGAATTTACCAGGGCCTCCTGTTTTGTATCATTCTTATCTATTTCTCTCATTTCTGAATCCTCACATAATATTTATTCTCATCTTCATGATGAATGTAACCCCCATTATGTAACATCACCTGAAGAGAGGCCGGGTTGTCCTTATTTACCCGCAGATAAATCTCGTCCTCAGGGATAATCCTTCGGGCTTCCTGTAAGGTTAAACGTAAACCTTCTGTGCCATAGCCCCTCCCCCGATATTCGGCGGAGATAAAGTAACCAATATGCCCTGCACCTTCCACCAGACTCTCGCACAGATAGTGGCGGATACGGAATTGACCTACAATTTGGTCCCCCTTCCAAAGAAATAGAAAGGTTTCCGGCACATATCCTTTCGGTAAATTCTCACCCTTAGACCAGGCAATCATAGCGTTTAATGCTTCGTCAAAGTCCCCCCGGGAAATCCCATGCCAATCATTGGTAAATCCGTTTTCGTCTACGGGGATAGATTTGACAAAGAGGTATTCTTTTTCGATGTCTTCAAAGTTAGCGGGTTTTAAATACAACATTCCAAAGTCTCCTATCTTTCCTCAATTAACTGCTGAACCAGCTGATGCAATTCCATTAATACACTCTTATGATTCAACTCTATATCCGCTTCAAATTTCTCTTTATCCAAAAAATAATCCACCAGAGTCACATTTTCATCATCATAGGAATCACGTAAATCATGAATACTTAGGGGGTACACTCCAGTCTTACAAAACCGTTCCTGCCTCAATGCAAACATTAAAGGTTTCAATACATATGTCTTTATCCTCTCGTGGGTCAACGCTTCCTTCGGTTTATCCACACAAATATAGTGCCGAATACTCATAAGTACTTCCACAAGCTCTTTTTTATAAACGTCTGATATTTTATCTTTGATATCATCTATCGGAACCAACTCTTTACCATATAACAAAACACCGGTTAATTCCGTCAACGCATGTTCAGACCAGTTATCAAAAGTATTGCTTAGGTATTCCTGCACGGACATAGTCTGGGTATTAATCTCCAGTTCTTCAAAGGGCACAGATGTATTTCTGGCGCAAAATCCTACCGTTTCCAGCACCTTCTGATCAATGGTGTTAAAAATACAGAATACATCTAAATCAGACCTGTCTGTGGCATCTCCGCGAGCGTAACTACCGGTTAAATATACCAATACCAAGCAATCACCCAGCTTGTTCTTCAGCTGCGTAACAAATTCCCTTAAAACCCGTTCATAATCATGTTTTACGTTGTTATGCGGAATATTTTTTCTCATATGTCTTACTCCTCATTATTGCTTAATCCGTTATCTCAGGGTCCCCCACTTCTTCATTTCCCAGATATACCTGATAAGATTTTCCCTCATACAAGTTCATAATCTGCCTGCGTAGCTTAGAGGGGTATAAAGGCGCACGATTCAAGGTGCTGATATCCAGCCACTCGAAGCCCACCTGATTATAGTCGCTCTGAAGAGTAGCATTTTCAATCTCTCCTATGTACTCACATAGAAATACCAAATCTACTCGATGAAAGGGCTCTCCATGCATGCCTTCGATGACAAATACCAGCTCCTTGGCTGCTACCCGGATACCCATTTCCTCTGCCACCTCACGGCACACTGCATCGGGCAATAGCTCCTCTACTTCCTGTCCGCCACCGGGCAATAAATACCATTCGTCCTGACCGTCCCTGCTTTTGATAGCCAGCATTTTACCATCCCTGATGATTAATGCCTTGGCAGAATTTCTAATGTATCTTTCCATCTTCTTCCTCCCGGTTTATTTTGGAGAATATATGATACTTTCTCCATCCCTGCATATCTGTGACATGCTGCCATCTTTGATCTCATACGCCTCCCCATATAGGGTCTCCACACCATCCACAAAAACAAGATAGCTTCCGTCATTCAGTGCCAGAAACTCCCGGCCCATACTATCCGGGTAGGCCATATCTTCAATGACTCTCAGCCCATCCACAATATCCCTCCGAACATCTTGAAAATGCGGGATAATCATGGTCTTGGTCACGCCCAATCCGGGGATAAATCTCTGATAGTCCGGGTCGATACCTTCACCCTCCACTTCCGGCTGTGCATATACGGTTTCCGCACAATTCATGGAGCCTGCACTCCAAGCAATCAGCAGACCGTCAAAGGATTGTAATAGCTGCTTTAAACCCAATCTCTCAAAAAAAGCATTCTGGGTAGGTACATGGCCCCCTGCCAAAATCACTACGTCATACCGTGTTATGTCTGTAAGCTCCTGCTCATTTCTGCAATCGCAGTTTTCCACAGATGTGACATTCAATCCATTGAATGCAAATACCTTTGCCAAAAGATCTCTTACACTATCATTTCTTTCCACATTCTCGGGAAAAGCACTGATAATCATGACTTTGGCTCCATCCTTCCAGTATTTATGTATGTTTTCTCCGTACCTATTGGTGTCCGAAAAGAGGACCGGATACCTCTCTCCGTCTTTTTTTATAAAGCCTCCCATGGAGCTTGTCAAAATGGTAATCATAATTATCTCTCTTTCCGCAGACTATCATCTGTCACTTACTGTAATATTTCCTACTACTTTCTATCCCGTACCAATTTCACCAGATACTCGATGGTATCCTCTTCAAATACTTTCTCATCCGTCACCCGGAATCCGTGCCGCTGATAAAAGCGAATGGCACGCTCATTTTTCTCCAGAGCCCATAAATGAGTGACTTTGTGTTGCTCGATGGCGAACTGAAGCAGCTTATCCCCGATACCACGATTCTGGAAGAAAGGGTCTACGAACAATTTGACGATTTCCATGCCTTTAATGTGAATCATACCCCGGACGATACCGTCATCATACACATAGGTCTCCCTCGTCCGCTCCGGGTCTGCCAGATATTCCTTGGCAAGGGACACCACCTGCAGCTCCCCAAAGGAATACTCCTCGCACTGAAAGATGGGGAAAAAATTGATTCTATTGTTGAATACTAAAATCTCTGCCACCCGGGATACATCCCGTTCTTCCATCTGTCGGATATGGTTCATCTTCTTAGATTCCTTTCACCATTATCATTTCCATGGGCTGCTCATAACCGGGAATATTCACCACAAATCCGCCGGCGTCCTGATACCCAATTTTTCTGTAAAAATGCTGGGCCTCCTCATCCACCTGGGTGGAGGTCATCAGCATCCCGTAGCCCGCCTTTTTCATATCCTCTTCCCAGTGAGCCATCAAGGCCTTACCATAACCCTTGCCCTGATGGGCCCAGTCCACGAATAGCATCGTGCAAAAAGGGGTATTGTCCCAGAACAGATTGTATCTGAGCAATCCCACGGGTACACCGCCTGCTAGTAAAACATAACCCATTTTTTCTCTGATTTTCTTTTCAAACTCCGCTTCGGATAAATGCTTGTCCAGATTAAACCAGAATGCTTTATCCTCCTGCTCTATATAACGTATTTGCATTTATGTACTCTCCTACAAATTGGGATTGACCGCGCTCTTTAGAGCGAGGGATGACAATTGAACGGAGTTCAATTGTATGGACTTGATTCAATTAAACAAACTTGAATTTGTAGAAGCTTATAGCCCGACCAATATTAGAGTATGTATTTTGCGGTTGGGTATTAATTAGTTTAATCGCCCGACCGAATCATATTTTTCTTTAGATTAGTCGGGCAACCAACATTAGAAATACCCGAACGGTTTAAATATTTCTGCCTTCCGGTCGGGCACTGTTCAGTCAGCCGCCCCGACTAATTCTTGTATATTTCTTGCTTAGTCGGGCTAACTCACTTTCACTAACTCGACTAATCTATATATTTAGTAGTTCTGGTCGGACATAAGCCTTAATAGTTACCCGACCGGAACAGAAAAATATACATAGCAGTCGGGCAGGAACCAATTTTTGTGCCCGACTAAATCTGTTG
>JAFUKS010000229.1 GCA_017473445.1 Lachnospiraceae bacterium | reverse complement strand
GGTACGCTTGGAATAAATAAAGGTAAATGCATTCTCATACTTCACCTGTTTGATTACCTCAATGGTCTCTAGCACGTCTTCGGCGGTCTCACCGGGGAAACCCACGATGATATCAGTGGTCAGGGAAATATCCGGGATTTCCTTGCGGATTTTTTCTGCCAATACCAAATATTGTTCCTTGGTATAACGACGATTCATGGCCTGTAAAATACGACTGGAGCCGGACTGTAAAGGCAGATGCAGATGCTTACAAATCTTCTCGGACTCCTTCATCACCTGAATCAATTCATCAGACAAATCCTTGGGATGGGAGGTCATAAAACGAATCCGTTTCAGTCCTTCAATCTTTTCAATCTCCCGCAGCAGCTGGGCAAAGCTCATGGGCTCCTCCAGATTTTTGCCATAGGAATTCACATTCTGCCCCAAAAGCATAATTTCCACCACACCGTCTGCCACCAGATTCTCTATCTCACGTATTATCTCCCGGGGCTTTCGACTACTCTCCCGTCCTCTTACATAGGGCACAATACAATAGCTGCAGAAATTATTACAGCCAAACATAATATTAATACCGGACTTAAAAGGATACTTTCGCTCCACCGGCAAATCCTCCACAATCTGATCCGTATCCTCCCATATGTCAATCACCATACCCCTTTTCGTCTCAAAAGCACGATATAAAAGCTCTGCAAACTTAAAAATATTATGGGTGCCGAAAATCAGATTCACATGGCGGTAGCTTTTACGAATCTTTTGAATAGCAGTATCCTCTTGCATCATACAACCGCACAAAGCAATCATCATATGCGGATGCTTCTTTTTATAGCTACTCAGTGCACCCAACCTACCATACAAACGCTGGTTGGCATTATCACGGACGGTACAGGTATTGAAAATCACAAAATCTGCCTGCTCGTCCTCTGTCATCTCATACCCCACCAATTTTAGGATACCAATCAGCTTCTCCGAATCCCTGGAATTCATCTGGCATCCGAAAGTGGTCACACAACAGGTAGGGATACGTCCCAAATTCTTCGTCAGCTCCTCCACATGCTTACGTGCCTTAGCCATATAGTAATACTGGCGTTCCACCTCCGTCGCCGGTGCCTCTCCTGCTATATCAATTGTACTTAAATCCATCTCTTTTTGCATGCTCTGTCCCTTTCCTAAGTATTTAGCTCACGAGCAGTAAGCATGAAATACAAAATCAATGGTATCATACCACGCACACCTCCTTTTCTCAACAGTAATTTATTTCTAATTTATCCATGTTCTACAATATCTTGACAAATTTCCTGATGCAGCAACACAAGTAAAATTAAATTTGGGATAGCCATAAGTGCATTTAAAATATCCGCCAAGGTCCATACCAAATCCAGTGAAATCACTGCCCCAAATACAGTTGCCAGTGCATATGCCATGCGATATCCCGTATTATACCGGCTACTCCCTACCAGAAATTCAAAAGCCCTTTCTCCTTGATAAGCCCAACCGATAATGGTGGCAAAAGCAAAAAGAGAGATACATACGCTGATAAAAGCAGCTCCATATTCCCCCAAAGCAGTCTCAAAAGCCGCAATGGTCAGACCTGCCGCCCCCTCACTGCATGCGGAAAAATAAAAGGGCTCCAGTACACCGGAACAAAGCAGAGCCAAGCCTGTAATGGAACAAATCAGAATGGTATCAAAAAAAACACTGGTCATGCTCACATAGCCCTGACGCACATAATCAGTGGTATGAACGCTGGCTGCACTGATACCGGAAGCCCCCAAGCCTGCTTCATTGGAAAACACACCTCTACTGACCCCCCAGCGGATACTTCTTCCCAGCAGTACAAATCCTGCTCCCAAAACACCCCCTCCACAGGCTCTGGGTGAAAAGGCCATGGCTAGGATTAATTCCAGACTTTTAGGCAATTTGTCAATATTAACTCCTATAACGTAAAAAGCCCCCAGCAGATATAATATCCCCATAATGGGCACCAACAGACAGGCAATTTTGGAAATGGACTTTAGGCCACCAATTAAAATCAGGATACACAGGCAACATACTACTAATCCCGTGATAACTGCCGGCACCTGCAAGCCGGACCTTAAAGAACCGGCAATGGAATTGACCTGGGTCAGGTTCCCTACGCCAAAGGAGGAAAGAACGCAGAAGAACCCAAAGCTATAACCCAGCACCTTACCCAGGCCCTTTACAGGCAATGCATGCATTGCCACATACATGGGGCCGCCAACATATTGATTCTGTTCACTTCGCTTTTGATATTTTACTGCAAGGCTGCTTTCTGCCAGTTTGGTGGCCATCCCCACCAAGGCAGAAAGATTCATCCAAAACAATGCCCCCGGTCCACCCAAAATCATAGCACCTGTTACGCCTATGATATTTCCGGTACCAATGGTACAGGCCAGTTCCATGGCAAGTGCAGAAAAAGGCGATACTCCCCCCTCCGTGTCACTCTTCATTATATTTCTAATACCAAACCCCAGCCTGCGGAGGGGCAAAAAACGCATTTTTATCATTAAATACAGACCAATTCCAGTGATAAATACTATCATCACAGGCCCCCACAACAAATCATTCAGTCCGTTTAATATATTTCCAATCTGATTCATGCTGCCAGCTTTTCTCCTGCTGCGGTTATCTTTATTAACCTATGCGGAAATGCTGGCATTTATCCCTTTTTACACGCCTTCCGGAATTATTTCTTAGACCTATTTATTGCACTTACCATTGGTATCAAAGCCCGGATTAAATGCATAGAAATTTCTTGCATCCAGCTTATCCTGAGTGATTCGCAATGCCTCCCCGAATCTCTGGAAATGCACAATTTCACGCTGTCGCAAAAATTTAATAGGTTCGTATACATCGGGATAATCCCTCACCAGACGCAAGATATTATCATACGTGGATCTGGCCTTTTGTTCTGCCGCCATATTCTCGGTCAGATCGGTAATAATATCCCCCTTTACCTGAAACTCACAAGCATTAAAGGGCACCCCACCGGCAGCTTGAGGCCATATACCCAAAGTGTGGTCTACATAATATTTATCAAATCCACTGGCTTGAATCTCTTCCATGGATAAATCCTTTGTTAACTGATAAATAATTGCTCCTACCATCTCTAAATGAGAAAGTTCCTCCGTACCAATATCCGTCAGAAGCCCTGCTACCTCTCTGTAGGGTGTAGCAAATCTCT
>JAFUKS010000228.1 GCA_017473445.1 Lachnospiraceae bacterium | reverse complement strand
TGGCAAAAAGGATAGCGAAAGACCCTAAATCTAACGGATACACAGATTTAGATACTCTCTTCAAGGACTTGGAATCATGACAGGCATGCTACGAATCGTAGCACTCATGTAAAGCGAAATTTCTTGCTCCTTATCAAGACCGGTGGTAGGATTATTGTAATCTAATACAGGAGGACTTGCGATGACACTAGGAGAAAGAATAAAAAAATACCGCCATGTGGAAGGCTTATCCCAGGACGAGTTGGCAGAAAGACTAAATGTATCAAGACAGGCCATTACCAAATGGGAAAATGATAATGGTGTGCCGGATATTGATAATCTCATTGCTCTTAGCAGATTAATGGAAATTACACTGGATGAACTGGTTATGGGAGAAAAGGAAGAAAGTGTTTCCATTATCACCCAAGAGGTTACCTATCAGAGAAAGCAGAACAGTAATACATGTCTGTTTTCAGCAATCCTTTTTTCATTTGTTGCATTTTGTTGGATTATATCTTGCATTTTAAATGTATTGAACGGAAATTTCGATGCTGCAATGATAAACGGGTTTACCATCATTATCTCCATCATACCCATTATTATAAATTTAAAAAGATACTTTATATTGAAAGAACAATAAAATGATACTTATTAGCATAAAAAAGCCGTCCATTCAAGAGAATGGACGGCTGAACTTTTATCTGGAAGCCAAAGCCTGTGCGATATCCTTCTGCATGTCAATCACTGCTGCTCTGGAAGCATCTGCGTAGCCCGCACCACCGAAGGAAGCGTACTGCTCCTGCTGGTAAGCTGCGATGATACCTCTGGAGGAGTTGATGATAGCACCCAGACCATCTTCATTGAAGAAGTGTACCAGGTCTGCACCCTTACCACCCTGGGCACCGTAACCGGGTACCAAGATGAAGGTATTGGGCATTACCTTACGCAGGAGCTTGCCCTGCTCCGGATAGGTAGCACCTACTACCGCACCTACGTAGCTGTAACGTCCGGTTTCGGGCATGCATGCTGCACCCCACTTTGCCACCTGCTCACCCATATGCTCGTACAGGGGCTTGCCTTCGATGATACGATCCTGGAATTCACCACTGCTGGGATTAGAGGTCTTTACTAATACGAAGATACCCTTGCTCTCTTCCTTACATACCTTGGTGAAAGGATTGATACCGTCAGAACCCAGGTAAGGGTTTACGGTAGCGAAGTCCTCGTCAAAGCCGTAGTAGCTCTTGCTACCTACCTGTACCTTGCCCAAGTGACCTACTGCATATGCTTCGGAAGTGGAACCGATATCACCACGCTTTACATCACCGATGACTACCAAATCCTTCTCCTTACAGTAATCTACGGTTTTCTTGAAAGCAATAAGGCCGGGAATGCCAAACTGCTCGTACATCGCAATCTGAGGCTTTACAGCGGGTACCAAATCATAGATAGCATCCACAATGCCCTTGTTGTACTGCCAGATAGCTTCTGCTGCACCCTCTAAGGTCTCGCCATACTCTGCAAAAGCTGCCTTCTGAATATGCTCCGGTACAAATTTCATCATAGGGTCCAAGCCTACTACGATGGGAGCATTGGTTTTCTGAATCTTGGAAATTAATTTATTAATCATAGAAACTCTCCTTTCTATTATGAAATCACCACATAGCTTTGGCGTTGTTCTTTCGAGCAACGCCAATTATTTTCAACTATTTACTATACAGTAGCAGTCGCCAGACTGTCAACATATTTTTTAATATTTGACACATTTGCGTATTTCTTCACATTACCATCCTCTACTACTACCAGAGTAGGTGCCTGCATGATGCTCAGGCTCTCGGTCAGCTCTGCCTCTTCCTCTGCATCAATTACGGTGTAGGATACATTCTTTAAGAATTCCTTGGCCATCTTGCAGTTGGGACAGGTCTTGGTAGTAAACAGATATGCTCCGTCTGCCAGTGTCTGCTCAGTAGCACATGCGCATGTTTCTGCCTGTGCTTCTTTCGCCTGGCCGGCTCTCTTGCATACAGAAGTCTCTACCACATACTCAGTTCTGTTGCCATACTCCTGTAACTTACCATCGTTCCAGTTCTGTACGGGACGATAGTAACCGGTAATACGGCTGTAAATCTCCGTAGGTGCACCGCAGTGAGGACACTCTTTGACTTCTCCGGTCAAATATCCATGCTCACGGCAAATGGAGTAAGTGGGGGATAAGGTATAGTAAGGCAGCTTATAATTGGTAGCGATAGTACGCACCAGGTTCGCTGCTGCCTGCCAATCAGGTAATTTCTCTCCCAGGAATGCGTGGAATACAGTACCGGAGGTATAAAGGGTCTGTAATTCGTCCTGGATGTCCAGTGCTTCAAAAATATCAGCAGTAAAATCCACCGGCAAATGGGAAGAATTGGTATAGTAAGGGGTATCACCCTGCTTACCTGCGGTCTTAATCAAAGGCCATTTCTTCTTGTCATGCTTTGCCAGACGATAGGTGGTACTTTCTGCAGGAGTCGCCTCAAGATTGTACAAATCACCATACTTCTCCTGATAATCGGACAGGCGGTTTCTCATGTGGTTCAATACCTCCTGCGTAAACTCCTGTACCGCCTTATCGGTCATATCTGCACGAAGCCAGTTGGCATTCAGGCCCACCTCGTTCATACCAATCAAACCGATGGTAGAGAAATGATTATCAAAGGAACCCAAATATCTTCTGGTATAAGGATAAAGCCCCTCTTCCAGCAATCTGGAAATAACGCCTCGCTTAATCTTCAGGGAACGTGCTGCAATATCCATCATATGATTCAGACGGGCATAAAACTCATCCTTATTAGCGGATAAATAAGCAATTCTGGGCATATTGATGGTCACTACGCCCACACTACCGGTGCTTTCACCGGAACCAAAGAAGCCACCTGTCTTTTTACGCAGTTCACGCAAATCCAATCTCAGACGACAGCACATACTACGCACATCGCTGGGCTCCATATCGGAATTAATATAATTAGAGAAATAAGGAGTACCGTACTTGGCTGTCATCTCAAACAGTAAGCGGTTGTTCTCCGTATCAGACCAGTCAAAATCACGGGTAATGGAGTAGGTTGGAATGGGATACTGGAAACCACGGCCATTGGAGTCACCTTCAATCATGGTCTCGATGAATGCCTTGTTCACCATGTCCATTTCCTTCTTACAATCCTTGTATTTGAAATCCATCTCCTTACCGCCTACGATAGCAGGCAACTCTGCCAGGTCGTTAGGAACGGTCCAGTCCAGAGTAATATTGGAGAAGGGTGCCTGGGTACCCCATCGGCTGGGGGTATTTACACCATAAATAAATGCCTCAATACATTTCTTTACTTCAGGATAAGTCAAATTATCCACCTTGACAAAGGGAGCTAAATAGGTATCAAAGGAAGAAAACGCCTGTGCTCCTGCCCACTCATTCTGCATGATACCAAGGAAGTTCACCATCTGGTTGCAAAGTACGGACAGATGCTTTGCAGGTGCAGAAGTAATCTTGCCGGTGATACCGCCCAAGCCTTCCTGAATCAGCTGCTTTAAGGACCAGCCTGCACAGTAGCCGGTAAGCATGGACAAATCATGGATATGGATATCTGCATTTCTATGGGCATCCGCAATCTCTTCATCATAAATTTCAGATAACCAATAATTGGCAGTAACTGCACCGGAGTTGCTTAAGATCAAACCACCAACGGAATAGGTCACGGTGGAATTTTCCTTTACACGCCAGTCCTCCACCTTCACATAGCTGTTTACCACATCCTTATAATCCAGAATGGTGGATTTCATGGTACGCATCTTCTCTCTCTGCTTACGATAAAGAATATACGCCTTTGCCACTTCTTCATAGCCTGCCTGACCCAGTACACGCTCCACGCTATCCTGGATATCCTCCACATGGATAGCATCATTCTCCACTTTAGCCTGGAAATCAGCAGTAACACGAAGTGCCAGCAAATCCACAATGTCATTGTTATAATTCATCTGCGTAGCAACAAATGCCTTCATGATGGCGTCATTAATCTTGGTCAGCGTAAAGTCCGCTCTCTCACCATCACGCTTGATTACCTGAAACATAAATAGCCCTCCCTTAATACATTTCATCTTTTGCCGAAACTATAATTATTCTACCATTTCCTGCCATAAAAGTCAACGAATTAACACAAGATATGGTGGTTTATTTTCTCTCCCAAACAATATATATTGTATCTCCCCATCACTCCGCCCACATTCCCGCCCTCCCGGTATCTGCCCCCAAATCCGCCATCTTCCCTTGCTTAGGGGCATGCCTCCCCATAGCCTTTGCGGGATACACCTTGGAGATTTTCTAAAAAACAAGGTTGCGGTAGTGTCTATCGATGGTGTCTTTTATACGATGGACATTGCCTCCGCCTGCAATATGCTCCACAAAGACAGCCCTCTACTTTGACAAACAATGTCTGTTGACATAGATACTTCCATGGGTATGACAAGTGAAGTGTCCATACCGCCCACTTAGCAAACGCTTATGCTACAAGACCAGCCCACACGGATGTGGGCTGAGCGCAAGAGGTACATGGATGTACCATTTGCGCGTGCCTGTCCCTTGCGCTATTCTCTCCGCGTTTGCTTAGTGGGCTGATGGCACGCAACGTATACCCATGGAAGTATCTATGTTACAGACATTGTACCAAGTATCCAAGCTGTCTCTGTGGAGCATACAGCAGGCGGGCAATGTTCATTCGGTAAAAGACACCATCCCTAACCGCAACCTCATTTTTTGAAAATCCAACCAAGCTGTATCCAAAGCGAAGGCTATGGGGAGGCATGCCCCTAAGCAAGGGAAGATGGCGGGACCAGGAAAAGGGGTCCCGGGAGGGCAAAAAAAGTCCCCGCGCATGCGGAGACTTTTGGTTATCTGGTATTTAGGAAAATCTGCTCACGGAGAGCAATTTCATCGTCAGGATATAGGGTCAGGTACTCGCTAAGCAGGGATGCGGCAGCCTCGAAATCTCCCAAATACTCGTAAGCTACGATTTCATTGAAGGAGAGGGTTTGACGCATATCTGCATCCTGAAGACTTAAGCCCTGCTGAAAAGCATGCAAAGCTTTCGTATAATCTCTTTTGGCCATTTCACACAGGCCCAGCTGGTTGTACAGCTTGCCACTACCCTGGTGCTGATCCAAATAGTTGTTGTATACATTAGAAGCATAATTGTAGTCACCCAGTGCCTCATAGGACTTGCCCAGGTACAGGCAGCTGGCTTCATTACCATCCTCACGGGCCTTTTCCAGTTCCAGGCTGGCCTGCTGGTATTCGCCCATATAATAATAGATACGGCCCATATCAAAATGTCCCAGTTTGACATCCTTAGCTGTAAGCACAGTGGATAAATACTCCTGCCCTGCTTCCCGATAACCGGCCTGGGCCAATGCCTCATAGATCTGTATCAGCCGGTCGTAATTGGCAGGCTCCAAATCTACTGCCGTATCAAAGTCTGCCTTGGCAGCCACATAATCATCCAGCTGCAGTGATACACAGCCCCGCAGGAAGAATGCTTCTGCTCCGGGACGCAGCTGGATAATGGCATCGTAGGTGCTTCTGGCTTCTG
This sequence comes from Lachnospiraceae bacterium, assembly GCA_017473445.1. GTDB lineage: Bacteria > Bacillota > Clostridia > Lachnospirales > Lachnospiraceae > Acetatifactor. Next base: position 13,118 of record JAFUKS010000228.1, on the reverse strand, counting down.
CAAATTGATTGCATTTGGTATAAGCCGCCGCCAGATAATAATTGATATCAAAATCCACATCCTGTATCATGCCATCGCTCAATGCCAAGGCTTCCAGAAAATATTCCTGTGCCTTTTCATATTCTGTCATGCCCATATAAGCAATCCCACGACCTCTGGCGATGAGCCTTGCACTTTCTTCCTTCGCTTCCGCCTCCTGGAATTTGTCCAATGCACCCAGGTAATCCAATTGTCCAATCATTTCCATTCCTTCGGTAACCAAGTCGACCTTCTGACCGCACCCCGTAAGGAATAGCATCACCAGCCCTGTTAAACACAGAGTGGTTATCCTACCACATTTTCTAAAAAACATATCCTCTCTCCAATTAGTCATTCAGTTCAGAGGTACAATGAGGACATCTGGTCGCATCTATAGCGATCTCACTCTTACAGTACATACAAACCTTAGTGGTAGGTGCTGCAGGCACTTCCTCTTCTTTCTTTTTACGGGTCAATCTATCATTCAATGCGTTAATGGCTTTTACCAAACAGAAAATTACAAATGCGGTAATCAGGAAATTGATTACTGCCGTAATGAAATTACCATAGTATAAAATAGGTGCTTCTTCACCCTCTCCCATTACCAAGAACAGATTAGAAAAATCTGTACCGCCGAAAATACCTAAGATGGGAGTCAATATATCTTTATTTAAAGAAGTAACGATGGAAGTAAAGGCACCACCAACGATAACACCCACTGCCATGTCCATTACATTTCCTCTTAAAATAAACTTTTTAAATTCACCGAAAAAACCTTTGCCTTTGCTCATATCTCTTGTTCTCCTTTGTCGAAATTTGTTGAATCAACACTATCTAAAGTGTACCATAAGAAAAGCCATTGCTCAAGTATCTTCCCGGCAATGGCTTTCATTTTTTTAATTATCTTTTCTTATGCAGCAGGTACAACTCGTGCAGAGCGCGGGTTACAGCCACATACCATAATTTTGCGTCCTTCTGGTGGGAAAAGGCTGCCTCCAAATCCGGATTCCACAGAATGACCACATCGAATTCCAAGCCCTTAGTTAAGTGGATGGGAAGAATGGTTACACCTTCCAGCCATTTTCCTACCCAGTCCGCCTCCTGCTGGTCCCGACAGACCACTGCAATACTCTCATAGCCCTTTTCCTTTGCAGCAATAATGATTTCCTCCGCAGCCGTATACATAGCCTCCTCGCTCATGGGCTCACGCTCCTGCACCGGCAGACCATGTCGGATAACCGGTTCGATTTTGTAGCGTCCAAAGGAAGCTTTCTCCAAAATTTTCCCTGCATACTCCGAAATCTCAATGGTATTCCGGTAGCTCTTGGACAGGAGCCGGAATACATCCCGCTCCCCATTCAGCACCCACTTACGCAGCTCTGCCCAGTCATTCATACCGCATTCATAGTCGATATTCTGGGATACATCCCCCATAATAGTAAAATAACATTTGGGCAGCACCCGGCGCAGGGCATAATAGGGTGTGATGCCAAAGTCCTGGGCCTCGTCAATAAACAGCTGACCAAATTCCTCATCCTCTGCCTTGCGGCTAACCCGATACTGAATCACCAGCAGTGCCGCCAAATCATATACATCATACTGATACTTCACAGCATTCTCACTATGCTCCGACAGATTTAATTGCCCCGGATGCATCCGCTCATACTCTGCCAGAAATTGTTGATACAATTCATAAATACTTTCCTTGGGTATCCGGCTTTTGTAATAGTCCTTATACTGTCTGCATTTCTCCCGAAAATATTCCTTTTCTCCCTCGGGACAGAGAAATTTGATGCGGGTCTTTACTCTTTCATCCAAGGTCCGCAAGACTCTGGCAATGCTGAAATCCGGATTTTCCTCAAAGAGCCGTTCCTTACTGCTCTGAGTGATAATGGTACCCAGGGCCTTGTCTACCAAAGGACCGTCAGCATAAAACCGTTCTCTCATGCGCTTTAGCCAAATCTCCAGGTCCAGCATAAAGTCCATGCGGCTACGGACACTCCCATCTTCCGTCACGGGAATCACCCGGTATTTTTTCAACCATTCCTTTCCCAGCAGATGGGTCAACATCACATCCATACGCTTCTGCTTAATATCCGGCACATCCAGCTCCGGCAAACCGCTGGTAATGTAATTTAAGAGCAAATCATTTCCTCCGATGATGCAGAACTCATTGGACATAAACCGCTCTTTATAATTATATAGAATGTAAGAAATCCGATGCATAGCTACCGTAGTCTTACCGCTACCTGCCACTCCCTGAACCAGTATATTGGCAAAAGGCGACTGGCGGATAATTTCATTCTGTTCCTTTTGGATGGTGGCAATGATATCTCCCAGCACCGCTTCCTTATTTTGGGAAAGGTACTGTATGAGCAACTGGTCATTGGAGGCCACGTCACTGTCATAGTACCCCAGCAATTGTCCCTCCTGTACGTCGTAGGTACGCTTCAGTTCCAAATCGATGTCCACACTGCTCCCATCAGGCAGATAGTAACAGCCTGCTCCCAATTCATTCTCATAATAGACTGTGGAAATAGGGGCTCTCCAGTCTGCGATTACTACATCTGTCTGGTTCCTGAAAATACCGTTTTTACCGATGTACACCCGCTCAGGTTTTTGTCTGGCATGCTCCTGATAATCAATCCTTCCGAAATAGGGCTGTTTCTTGGCTGCCCGGTTCTTCCGTAGCTGCCCCTGCGCATGCTCTTCCAAGCTGGCACTGGTCATAGCCTGGTTGTACAACTCCGGATCTCCGGTCTTCATAGCCTTCATCAACCGCTGGGTCTCCTGATGCCGCTGTTCATATTCCCGCTCATATCCGGCAATATTACGCGCAATCAGCTCCAGACATTCCTTAAAATGCTCCTGCTCTTGCACAAAATCTTTTTGTGACTCCATGTTACTCCTCCCGGCATTTCGCCTTCTAACAGTTTACCACTCTCTCCCGAACTGTATTACAAGTATATCGCAAAGTAAAAATATTACTAGACTTTTATTTTTGTTTGTGCTAGACTTTATACTGAAGTTTAGGCAAAAATACCTTTCGGAATACGAGAGGTATTTTTACGTTATTTCGTTATTATATTGGAGAAATCATGCAAGAAATCAATCGCAATATCCAGGAAGGAAATTTCAAACAGATGTACCTATTGTGCGGGGAAGAACGTTATCTAAAGCGTCAATACGCGGAACGTTTAAAAACTGCCCTGTGCAACGAAGGGGACAATATGAATAATCATTTCTACGAGGGCAAGGATGTGCCTGTGGGGGAGATTATTGATTTAGCCGAGACGCTGCCCTTTCTGGCGGAGCGTCGGGTGATTTTTATTTCCAATAGCGGACTGTTCAAATCCGGCGGCGAAAAGATGGCCGAATATCTGACAGAGCCCAACGAATCCACCCTGTTTATCTTTGTGGAAAGCGAAGTAGACAAGCGTAGTAAGCTGTATAAGACCCTGCAGACCAAGGGACACATTGCTGAGTTTAACATACAGGATGAGAATACTTTAAAGCGTTGGATTGCAGGCATCCTGAAAAAAGAAGGTAAGCGGATTACAGAGCGTACCGTGGAGCTGTTCCTGACCAAGACCGGCACGGATATGGAAAATATTCAGATGGAGCTGGAAAAGCTGATTACCTACTGCCTGGAGAAAGACGTGATTACCGATGAAGATGTGGAGGCTATCTGTACCACCCGTGTGACCAATCAGATTTTTGATATGATTACCGCCATTGCCCAGAAAAATACCACCAAGGCCTTGGAATTATATTACGATTTGTTAGCTTTAAAGGAGCCGCCCATGCGTATCCTGTTCCTTATCGCCCGCCAGTGCAATATGCTGCTTCAGACCAAGGAATTAAAAAGCAAGGGGTTTGACAACCGGGCCATCGGCACCAAGCTTGGGGTACCGCCTTTTATCGCCGGCAAATATGTGACCCAGGCCACTGCCTTCAAGACCAGCACTCTGCGAAATGCAGTGAAGAAATGTGTGGATGCGGAGGAAGCGGTAAAAACCGGTAAAATGAATGATATGATGAGTGTTGAAATGCTGATCGTGTCGGTACTGTAGTGACTTAGAATATATATATGAATACCACCAAAGCCCCGCAGGGAATTGCCTGCGGGGCTTTTATGCATCAGTTCTCTTCCAAAATTTTTTTGGTGCACAGTCTTCGCACAGTGGGAATCAATGTAAGACACAATACCAACATGGTCATAAGCATCTGTGCTAAGGTTTCCAAATTAAACTGCCAAACAAACGCTCTCTGTTCTATATACATGAGTATTTCCAAAATAAATACAGCTGCCACAGTTCCTACCGCTAATCCAATGAACATATATATCAAAACCTGATACGCTAATATTTTCAAAATCCGTTTACCGCTTACTCCCTGCATTCGGATAATATCATAATCCCTTGTTCTGGAAACAAATATGTTTCTAAGAGAATTTATCCATCCGATAGCAGCAATCAAAACCAGAACCTTTACCACCAGATTTATCAACTGAAATCTGCTCTCAACAGCTCGATTGTTTGCCATAACGGCATCCGTATAATTGGACCACTTAATTCCCGGAAATACATTCCTCTCCTCATTCAGCCTTTGTTCTATGTACTCTTTTTCTCCATCAATATATATCTTTTCAAACCATACACCATCATTGATAAAATTCGATTGCGATATATCAATATATACTTCACCGTCATAAAAGAATTCATCCGGCACAACGGCTGAAATCTGCAAGAAATGCTCTATTTCTTCCTGTAGAATCTCACCGGTAGGTATGCCGTTGGCATCATATATCAGTATTTTAGGTGACCATATCGAAACAACATCTCCAGGCTCCAACTGCAATTGTTCTTTGCAGGACTGACTGATAATGATTCCATTTCCGTCATGCTCTTCTATTTCAATCAACCCCTGCTCTGCCATACCATTTATATCAGCCAATCCATATCGTACAGAAACACCATTTAACTGCGCAGGATACCCGGCACAATATACACAGGACACCTTTAACTCGTCATCTTTCTGCAAGTTTTCATAAAGATGAATCCCCTCATAGTAATTCCATTCCGCGCTGCTGCTTAATATTGTTTCTGCCAAGTAGCTTTCCCGATAATACTTTTCTCCATTTGCCTTAATAATCGAACTTAGACTGGCACCCAGAATAGAGATTGCAACCAAAAGTGCCATAGTAGCAATTACAAATGTATTTTCCTTCAGCCTTGCACATATCAACTTTGCACTGATAAACAGGTCCCGTTTTAATAGTCTTGTTCTCCCAAGCTTTTTTCCTTTCATTTTACCAAAGCTGCTTAATTCATTATGAATCAATGCCTCAATGGGAAGTACCTTATTGGAACGATTGATTATCACTTGTAATACGATCCTTATTACAAAATAAACCCCTACACATATCAGCAAGGACTCTACAAAACGAAACTCCACTTCGCCTTCTATCAATGCCCATTTTGCATTAAGGCTTTTTACCAAAAATTGATTTACGCACAAGGCAAGCACAAATCCCACAATCACACCGCCAAGCGTAATCAATCTTATCATATCGTTAAAAATGGAATTAATTTGGTCTTGCGTCGCTCTCATCATCCGCAGAACCGCCATATCGCGTTTATATTTATATACGAAACTCTTAAAAACTGTAGCTGTAAACAAACAGGTGGTGACTATTACCATAACCGCCAAAATAACTATGTACAACCGAAAAGACTCAATTGCTTTTAAATATGCTTCATCCATACCGAATATAAGTACATCCAAGCCGGTATTCATACTTAATATTTCATTCTCAACCTGCTTTTCCCTTCCATCGGTAACCTTAAGCATAATAATATTGGTATTGCCTGACTCTTCATCCAATGCTTTTAAAGTTTTTTTATTGACAGCCAACATTTCGACCGCTGCTTCTGATAACGTTCCATCTTCAAATATGTCTACAAGTTCCAGCGTCTGCTCACCTATTTTTAAGCAATCTCCCACTTCATATCCATGGGCGTCAGCCAACACTTTATTGACAGCGATCTGGTAATCTTTCAGTTCACTGATAAAATGATACCTGCTCCGAACCATGCTGCTATTATCAGTTCCTATGGAATAAACATTGGCTCCGCCTATTTTAACCCGTCCGGAATAATAAATCGTCGCCACCTGTGTCACATCATCCATCTCTCCAATGGTACTTACAATAGTTTCTTCAATATTTGTATAGTCACTGTAATATATTCCCATATCACAATCACCGTACATTGCTTTCATATCCTTTTCATAAGTAAGTGATGCACTCAGGGATAGATTAAACATTTCAACAACCAGAATGGTACCGATTAGAACACTAAAAAAAGAATATGCGGTTAACAGTTTGTTGCTTTCCAATAAGCGCCTTCCTATAGATTTTATAGTTAACATCTCTCTTCTTTACTCCTATATAACATCACTGCGCCATTTATCCACAATAAAATCCAATTTATCTTCCTGTTCTCCCAGCGCATATTCCCCCTTAATCTCCCCATCCTTGAAGAACAGTACACGATTGGCATAGGCTGCAATCTTCGGGTCATGGGTGACAATTACCATTGTCTTTCCCGTCTCCCTATTGGCTTTGGCTAAAAAATCCATGATTTCTATGGATGTCTTATAATCCAAATTACCTGTGGGTTCATCCGCCAGCAAAATTCTGGGGCTTTTTACCAATGCTCTTGCAATTGCTACCCGCTGTTGCTGACCACCTGACAACTCACCGGGACGATGATTCTCACGTCCCTTTAACCCGACTAAATCAATCACTTTTTGAACCTTTTTCTTTATGTCTTTTTCTTTCGCTCCGTCCAGAATCAATGGGAGCGCAATATTTTCTTCTACAGAAAAATCACTTAAAAGATTAAAATTTTGATAGATGAATCCAATATAATCGCTTCTGATTTCTGTTGCCTTAGGCTCTGTACAATAATTTTTTTCATAGCAGTGATTGAGATAGATTTTGCCCTCATCCGGCTTGTCAATAGCACCTAATATATGCAACAACGTACTTTTTCCTGACCCACTGCTTCCCATGATAGCCAGAATTTCTCCCTCCTCAATTCCAAATGAAATATCACGGAGAGCAAATATGGTGCTATCCAGTGTTTTATAGGTTTTCGTAATATTCTCTACTCTTAATATATCTGTCATGTATGCTCCTATTTTAATTGAAACAGCATTTAAATATTTTTTTAGCCTCACAGATATCTGCGAGGCTAAGATGCGGTTTGTAATTTCCTATTTAGGGAGTGCCAGATAAACCGCGAAAAGAACAAATACTACTCCCAGCACAATAGAAAATACGTACCAACGCTTGCTCTTTCTATAACAAACTCCAATTGCAATGAAAAATATACCCAGTAACATCGAAATAACCATCAAAAAAAATCCCATTCTTTCTACCTCCTTTCAAGACGAATTACTCTATCATGACGATTAGCTACCTCTAAATCATGCGTTACGGTAATAATAGTAGTATTAAATTCTTTATTCATATGAAAGAGTAAATTTACAATTCTTTCTCTATTCTCCACATCTAAAGATGCAGTAGGTTCGTCTGACAAAATAATTTCAGGCTTCATAATGATTCCTCTGGCAAATACCGCTCTGGACCTTTGTCCGCCTGAGCATTCCAGTGGTTTCTTTTTCAATATAGATCTGATTCCGATTTCATCAACTACCTTCTCATAATCTTCCAACCGTAATTTTTTTTTCGTGGATTCTGCATAGAGCAATGGTAATTTAATATTGTCCTCTATTGTCAACGAATTAATCAATGCAGACTCTTGAAGTACAAAGCCAATCTTTTCATTTCTCCATCTGGCCATCTCCTTCCCCCGCACTTTACCCGTTGGAGTATTCCAAAGAGCATATTCTCCTATATAATCCATATCCAAAAGACCGATAATATTAAGCAAAGAGCTTTTTCCCACACCGGATTCTCCTACAATAGCGATCTTTTCACCTGCATGAACCTCAAGCTTAAAATCATTTAAGATTGAAAGTTTCGTCTTCTTATCCTGATATACTTTTTCTTTAATGCTTAAATTGATAATATCCGTCATTGCAATACCCCCAAGGAAATTGGAATCTTTTTAATCTTCCTTAACATGCTTTCAACAACAATCATTCCAATAATAATATCCGAAAACAATACTACTAATAATGCCAACCAATCCATACCGATTAAACCAAACAAACCATATGTGACAAATGTAGCATCCTTTCTCAACCAACATTCGTATCTATTAAGAGCTGTAATTGAAGATATGACCAATAAATTAACGCCAAACAATATCCCAAAATAACTATAGAATATCCTTCTCAGCCTTGAATAACTCAGTCCCACAAGCAAATTAATTGTAAAATCCTTCATCATTAGCCGAATACTGACCAATGCATTCCAAATCGAAATACAAGTTATGACTACAAGTAATATCAATGTAGTTATGGCAATGATTTTCAATGAATAAAGATAATAATCATTGAAGTAATCAAAATTTTCCTCTTGACTAAAAAAATTAAATTTCAATCCCAAATTATCATACATGAACCGACTCAAATCCTCTGTTTTTTCTTTTGTTGTATCCAGAATTATAAGGTCCATGAGACCATTCAATTGAAGGTCAATATTTGCATTTTCAATAAATTCCTGATTTACAGGCATAAAAATCGAAAAATTATAGTAGCTTTTTGAGTTCAACGCATAGAAATTGGAATGACAAGAATTTTGCTTTAAAACTCCCTGTACTTTTAATATTACTGACCGTCCCAGTACCGGTTCGTCAATTATGATTGTTGAGCCCACAGGATATGTTTTACTTAAGCCCGTTCCTATCAAAACAGGTATTGCTTCTTCTTTATCAAGCTGGAAATCAAAAAACAAATCATTTCCATGTGAAATATCAAATTGATTTAATTCATAATACCCCTCATTCATATAACATAACGATATTTCCATATCATCATCGTTCGGTACCGCTATCATAAATCCATCTGTATAAAAGGCATATTTATGATTACTATTTAAGTAGTCGTATACTATTCGTGTTCCAGTTTCTCCAATTATATCCATGTCTATATTACTATCCGGATCTAAGTTTGCAATGAAAATACCCTCTTGGTTCATGCATTTTATTTCCTGATATCCCTGAAGCGTTGACAAAATGGAACGGCTGGCAATAAAAGTGGTATAGTTTGCCAAACAAAGCAACATAAACATACTTATACAAAGTATGGCTTTTCTCAAAAATATTTTTGTAATAAAAAACTTAAAAATTTTCATATTTTCGCACCTGACTTGCACTTATTAGTATATATATAATAAAAATGAACACTAAAAAGATATTTCCGGTCAAACAAAATTTCAAGTGAACATGTATTAATAGAAACAAAAGATAAATAACTGTCAATACCATCAGACAATCCCTTATATATCGAATAGCAATATACAATACCGTATCTCCTACCAATACCCTGCAATATACTTCTATTTTTTTTCTGTATAGCATTTGATAATGAAAAACTATCACAATAAATGTAAAGAAGAATACTATTAGGGTTTGATAGTCCATAAAATTTTTAAAAAAAGCCTTCAAAATATAAGAGTTAAAATCCCAAACTTTTACATAATTAAATAGCAAATTTAAGAAAAAACAAAATGCATATACAACAGCAAGTTCTAATGCATCTGCAAATCTGAATAATGATTTTCCCATACCTACTCCCGGAGATGTTATCCAATCGCATATATTTTAATCTTAGTCCGGACATCCCGGATGTCCTATTTCCGAGATGTCCGTCCTTCCGCTCACTAATAAATGAATTTTTATACGAAACGGCTTCCGTTAAACATTATTCTATTTCTGATGATTCCAAGAAAAATATGTAGTATATTTGTCTCCCCATCTTAAATCATCCCAAACTCCGCCAGTAACCTTTCCACTGGTTGCAGTCTTGGCAAGTAGTGTTTTGCCATTTCTGGTATATTTGAAGGATGCATTCTTATATCCGGAACCTTCGTAATTCCATGCAGCTCCTTCATATCTAATTTCAAGATACTCATTGCTGGAAGCACCGTTTAAATCAGTTCCAAAATCCTTAGCAAATGCCGTACTGGTAACTCCTAATGTAAGCACTCCGGCAAGCATCAATGTACCCATAGTTTTTTTAAATTCTTTTTCATTAAATATTTCTCCTTAATCAGTTTTTATTATCCGTTCGAATTTGTAGCAGCATGCCTCATCTACGCATTCATACATTTTATGACTTCTGATATTTATCGCGAATAATACCTGTCAAGATTAAGCTAACATATCTTATCCGCTATCACAATTCCTATGTCGCGAAATACATTTTTTTGTCGCGAACTGCATTCTTCAAAGAAAAAAAGTGCAGAAAAATGCAATCTATTGTATAATAATTATATTATTTTCATATGCTAAAGATTAACATCTACAAATGACCCCTATTGCAAGTGCGGGATGATTCAGACTAAGAATGATTTGGAGGAACAACATTGAAAATCGCCATTTGTGATGATGAAAGAATATATCAGGAAGAATTATTAAGATATTTTCAACAAATGCTGTCAGCTTCCAAACCGGAATGCAGATATTTCATTTCCGGCGAAGAGCTTCTTGCATCAGATTTTGAATATGATTTTCTATTCCTGGATATTGAGATGCCGGGAATAGACGGGATACAAGTCAAAAATATATTAGAAAAAACCCGTTCCCAAGCCCGAATTATCTTTACTACAAGCCACCAAGAGCGCATGATAGAAGCATTTGGTGAAAAGGTTATCGGTTTTATTCAAAAACCCTTTCCTAAAGATTCACTTGTTTCTATATTCGAAAAAATGAATACATTCTATAACAGAAAAAGAGTTGAATGGGATGATGGTGGCAAACATTATGCAATTCCTGCCGACTCCATTTGCTATATTGAAGCACAAGATAAATATACCTGTTTGGTTTCAGACACTGAAAAATACCTGATCCGTCGTCCTTTAAAAGAATGGGAAAATATACTACCCCAAAACTCCTTTTGCAGGGTAAACCGCTCTTTTTTAATTAATCTCAAATTGTTTGACAAGATGGCAAATCAAATAGTATTGGGTGAAGGAAAAGCAATCCGCTTAAGTCGAAAAGATAAGTCTGCCATTGAAGAAAAATACAAATCGTATATCAGAGAAAGAGCAGGATATATATAATGTTAATTTCGATTTTAGATGTATTATATAATGTATGTTGTATGCTATATTTAATATATTTGGGTGAACAACTGTATCATTGGACCACGAAAGACCGAAAAAAAGTCATATTTTCAGGAATGATTTTTTTTCTTTCGTTGTTTTGCTCTATTGTTCCCATACACAACGGATTTCCGTTATTCCTTTTGTTCTACCTTGGAGAATTAACCGCATGGTGGCTATTGTGTTCAGCCCCATGGAAGAACAAAATTCCTGCTACAATGTTCCTATTTTTCTTCATAGGATTTATGGAATCAATTATGGTGTTCTTTTTAGACATGCTCTTAGGACATCATCTATCTGCGAATATGATACAATTATTAAGTATCTTGCTTATATTTATATTTACAGGCATCATCACGCATCAGGCTTGGTTTACTAATATCATCCAATATAAAAACATGCTTTCAAAATGGCAGTCAAGTTCTATTTCATTAATCGTCTTCATTGGAACAGGTATTAATTCTTTTGCAGCGGTTCTTCATGAAGAACAAAATAACAATGAACTAATATGGCCATTTCGTATACTCACAGCATTTTCCTTATGTATTGTCTTTTCAACCATAATATGGCTAATTATTGAATGCCAACAGAGAGAATACTATTTCAAACAAAATTTGTTAAAAGAAGAATTTATACATACACAACAGAATTATTACCGTACTCTATATGAAAAAGACAAGGAATTACGTGGTTTCAAACATGATATCGCCAGTCAGCTGGGGGTATTACAACTTCTCTTAGAACAAGGAAATTTAGAACAGGCCAAGGAACTGCTTTCCCAGTGTCATGAATCATTTAAAAATTCTACCTTTCAACAAATACATGTGGGAAATGAGATACTAGATACCATTTTAAGTGTGCTGAAGCAAAATGCCACCGAAAATAATATTAGTTTAGATGTCATTGGAAAAATGGATAATGCCTCCCGTTATGACGTGTATCAGCTCTGTACTATTTTTTCAAATGCGATTAATAATGGTATTGAAGCATGTACCCAAATGGACGGGCAAAAGCTTATCTCTGTCAAAATCATGGAACATAATCATACTTTATTTTGCTCCATCACAAACCCGGCAACATATGCTATGTATCAGACGATTTTGAATAAACAGACATCAAAAGCAGACACTCTGAATCATGGTTTCGGAATAAGTAATATCAGGCGTGCCGTAACATACTTAAACGGTACAATGGACTATTACTTTCGTGATGAAAAAATCACGCTGGAAATATATATATAATTGCTACCAAATTGTATTTCACGACAAATATTTGCACTTCACGACAACAGATTATTCTCCTCCGTTAACTTGAGATATAATACGAATCAAGAAGGGAGGAATAGTATGTATTTAACAGAAAGTGGATTTGGGGAATATCTTATAAGATGGCTACGCGGCAACTCGTAAAGCCACATTTTAACAGCCCCGCAGGAATTACCTGCGGGGCTGTTTTCACGAAATCAATCACAGTTTCAAACTTAATTGGTCATACTTCTCGGGTAGCTCACGTAGATACCGGAAACATTCCTCCGCATCACAAACAATCCCATTCTCTTTACATTTCCTACGAAATAATCCCATTAATTCCCCACTTCTGTCGCTGGGCAATTCATAGGCATATCCATATCTCCTATGATATTTTTCTTTCAAGCCCGGAAAATGCTTATCCAGGGCAGCGTAGAAATATTCCCGGTTCCCCTCACGAAGCGTCATCCCCATTCCGAAATTGATAATTCCGTATACTCCAGCCTCTATACAAGCATCCAGAATACCTTCAATATTTTCCTTGGTATCATTGA
>JAFUKS010000227.1 GCA_017473445.1 Lachnospiraceae bacterium | reverse complement strand
TACAGCTATGTACCAAGTCAGAGATGTATGAGTATCTGATAAAGATTGCCAAGGCTCCTCGTAAAATTACGCTTACTGATACGGTATTGGAAACTTTATCCATTATTGCATACAAGCAACCGGTGACTCGTCTGGAGATTGAAAAAGTACGTGGCGTCAGCTGTGATCATGCCATTAACAAGCTGTTGGAGTATGATTTGATTACGGAGCTGGGCAGATTGGATGCCCCCGGTCGTCCATTGCTTTTTGGTACCACAGAACAGTTTTTGCGCAGTTTTGGTGTGAAGAGTCTGGAAGAACTGCCGGAGTTTAATCCTGTGGTGTTGGAAGAATTTAAACAGCAGGCAGAAGAAGAGATTCAGTTGAAGCTGGATATTTAGGGGTGGCGTAAGGACCCCAATATCCATGCTTCAGTATATAAGATATAGTTTTAGCGGATAGCTGTCCTTAGATGATTATGTCATTTGAGGACAGTTTTTTTCATATGCTTAAGTAAGTGTCTATAGAGGAAGCGTATGAAAAAAAGAAGATTTGGATTGATGGCAGGTGTTATTTGTTTGGTATACATATTTTCAGCATGGATTCCTGCCAATGCAATGTATGGTGATTCCCCGGAAGCAGATATCTTAGAAGAGGAAGCATGGCAAGTAACCGGGCAGGTCTCTTCCGCAGTGCCGGCAGAGAGTCAGCTCTACGCCAAGGGAGCAGTGCTTTTGGATGGGGATTCGGGAAGAGTATTGTATAGTAAGAACGGGCAGGAACAATTGCCCATGGCCAGTACCACAAAGATTATGACCTGTATCCTGCTATTGGAGCATGCGGATTTGGGAGAAACAGTGGAAATATCCTCCTATGCGGCATCTATGCCCAAGGTGCATCTGGGGGTACGAAAAGGGGAGGTATATGCGGTGGGAGATTTGCTTTATTCTCTTATGCTGGAATCTCATAATGATGTGGCTGTGGCACTGGCGGAGCATGTGGGCAGAGAAGTGCTGGGAGGAGAGTGGGAAAAGAAGGGAGTGTCTGAATATACCATTGAAGAAAGTAAGCAGGCTGTGGCTGCTTTTGCAACTTTAATGAATGAAAAAGCCGCGGAAGTGGGATGTGAAAAAACATGGTTTATTACGCCTAACGGATTGGACGCTACCCAGCAGGTAGAGGTGAACGGACAGCCGGAAAGCAGGACGCATTCTACGACAGCAGAGGAACTGGCAGAGATTATGCGTTATTGTTTGTATGGTTCCAAAATGAAAGAGCAGTTCCGGCAGATTACCGGTGCATCAGAATATAGTTTTACAGCCAATGGACGCAGCTTCCATTTGAGTAATCATAATGCGTTACTGCAAATGCTGGAAGGTGCGGTCAGTGGAAAGACCGGATTTACCGGAAATGCCGGCTATTGCTATGTAGGGGCGTTGGAGAAGGATGGAAAAAAACTAATTGTGGCTCTTTTGGCTTGCGGATGGCCGAATAATAAAACCTATAAATGGCAGGATACCAAAAAATTAATGACATATGGAATGGAAACTTATAATTTTGTGAGTTTTCAAGATGCACGCTTTTATTATGACAAAGAATTGCCACGCATTTTGGTGTTGAATGCGAGTACGGAAAATTTGGCATATGAAGCGTTATGCCCGGTATTGTTACAGGAAGGTATGGGACCTGAGGGAGATGGGATTTTGCTTAGAAATGAGGAGGAGATTACAGTAAAAATAGAATGCTTGGAGGTGATGGAGGCACCGGTTTCCCGTGGACAGGTGGTAGGACAAATCATATATTCTCTGGGGGACAAAATTTTAAAGACAGATGAACTGGTTTTGGGGGCAGATTTTGACAGAATTGATTATCGCTGGTGTCTGGAACGGGTGGTGGAAATGTATTTAGAACCGGGGGAAGTACAGGAGAAAAAATAAGGGGTACGGAGTGGATAAAGAAATACCTTGGTATATCATGTAAATTCTATGTAAAAAAGTGTAATTCAACCTTTGCGAATTGCACTTTTTATGCTATACTGATACAGACAATATTAATCATGGGGGCATTTGCGGTTACAGCAGAAAACCTGAATTAATCTGTTATTATTTTTTTATTATACATGGAGGGCTGAAAGCATGAGTACTACTTCAAAAGCGAGTCAAAGAATTGCAGCTTTGCTCGATGACAACAGTTTCGTTGAAATCGGCGGTCTTGTAACAGCGAGAGCGACAGATTTCAATATGAAACCCAATGAGACTCCATCCGATGGATGTATCACCGGATACGGAGTAATTGACGGTAATCTTGTGTATGTATATAGCCAGGATGCTTCCGTTATGAACGGAACCATCGGCGAGATGCATGCAAAGAAGATTGCCAATATTTATGACCTGGCAATGAAGACCGGAGCACCTGTTATCGGTTTGATTGAATCTGCCGGTTTGAGATTGCAGGAGGCTACTGACGCATTGGCAGCGTTTGGTTCTATTTACTACAAGCAGACCATGGCATCCGGTGTGATTCCTCAGATTACCGCAATCTTCGGTACCTGCGGCGGTGGCTTGGGATTATTCCCTACCCTGACTGACTTTACCTTTATGGAGGAGAAGAATGCAAAGTTATTTGTAAATTCTCCCAATGCACTGGCCGGTAATATGGCATCTAAGTGCGATACCGCAGCTGCTGATTTCCAGGCAAAGGAATGCGGCAATGTGGATATGGTAGGGGATGAAGCAACTATTATTGCAAAGATGAGAGAACTGATTGGCTTCCTTCCTTCTAACAACGAAGATTATAAGATGGATGTTGAATGCACCGATGATTTGAATCGTGTGTGTGCTGATTTGGCAAATTGCGTGGGAGACACCTCCGTTGCTCTTTCCATTTTGGCTGACAACAATGATTTCTATGAGGTGAAGGCTGACTATGCAAAGGATATGGTTACCGGCTTTATCCGTTTAAACGGCGTAACCGTAGGCTGTGTGGCAAACCGCTCTGAAATCTATGATGAAGAGGGCAAGACTGCTGAGAAGATGGATGCAGTACTTTCCAAGAAGGGCTGTGAGAAAGCAGCAGATTTTGTAAATTTCTGTGATGCTTTTGGTATCCCTGTACTTACTTTAACCAATGTTACCGGTTTTGAAGCAACCGTATGCTCTGAAAAGGGTATTGCAAAGGCTGCAGCAAAGCTGACCTACGCCTTTGCAAATGCAACTGTTCCTAAGGTAAATGTAATTATCGGCAAGGCTTATGGTAGTGCGTACATCGCTATGAACTCCAAGGCTATCGGAGCAGATATTACCATGGCTTGGCCCCGCGCTTCCGTAGGTACCATGGATAGCAAGATGGCTGCTATGATTATGTACGAAGGACAGGGTGCAGAGGTAATTGAGCAGAAGGCGGCAGAATATGATGCATTACAGTTAAATGCAGTAAGTGCTGCTAAGAGAGGATATGTGGACCAGATTATCGAGGCTGCTGATACCAGAAAATACGTTATCGGCGCATTCGAAATGTTATTCACCAAGAGTGAATGCCGTCCTGACAAAAAACACGGAACAGTATAGAAAGGTGATTATAAAATGAAGAAATTATTAGCTTTAATATGTATGATTACCTGTATCCTGGGATTAACCGGCTGTGGTGGCGAGGCAACCTACACAGAGCTGGAGAGTACCAAGATTGCTGAAGCAGAAAAGTATGCGGTAGAAACCCTGGTTCCTTTGCTTGAAAAATACTCCACCGATATCTTTATCGAGGAGTTTGCACAGCATACAGCTGAGGAATTGGAATATGTATTCCAGTATCAGCAAGGTATCCTGATTGACGGCTATGCTTTTACTACTGCATTGAACTCCTTTAATTCCACCATCTGGGATATTGGCGGTATTGTGGAAATCGGTGAAGCGAAAGGTGTGATTGACGACAAACAGATCATTGTTACTGTTGATGTCAAGGGCGCCGTAGGAGATGCACAGGCCGAGGTAATTGTAAGTAATGATTTATTCTTAAGATTAGAATCAGCAGCGCTCAATCCCATTGAAGACATGGGCGATTTGATGAAAAAGGCAGCACTGAATACCTTAATCGGTATGGGTACTGTATTCGGAGTTTTGATTCTGATTATTTTTATTATCTCTGCTTTTGGATTCATTCCCAAGATACAGAAGAGTTTTGAAAACAGAAAAGCAAAGAAGGTTGAAACAACCGGTATTGATAATGCTGTTGCACAGATTACCCAGCAAGAAACGGAAGCGGAACTTTCCGATGACATGGAGCTGGTGGCTGTAATTGCAGCTGCGGTTGCTGCATATGAAGGAAGTGCTTCTACAGATGGTTTTGTGGTGCGCTCCATTCGTAAGGCAAGACGCTAATTACGTAGAAAAGTATTTAACACGGAGGAATTTAAAATGAAGAATTATACCATTACTGTAAATGGAAACGTATATGATGTAGTAGTAGAAGAGGGTGCTTCCACCGGTGCGCCTGTAGCAGCAAAGGCACCCGCAGCTCCCAAGGCAGCTCCTAAGGCAGCACCCGCAGCAGCACCTGTAGCAGCAGGCGGTGCCGGCTCTATTAAGGTTGAAGCAGGCGCAGCAGGTAAGATTTTCAAGATTGAGGCATCTGTAGGACAGGCAGTTAAGAAGGGTGATGCAGTGATTATTCTGGAAGCAATGAAGATGGAAATTCCTGTAGTAGCTCCTGAAGATGGTACTGTAGCCAGCATTGACGTGGCTGTAGGTGACGCTGTTGAGGCCGGTGCTGTACTTGCAACCTTAAAGTAATTACAGCAAAGTAACCGGAAATTACAACAGGAGGTCAACAAATGGATTATATAATTACAACGTTTGACAATCTGCTTCATCAGACTGCTTTCTTTAATTTGACCATTGGAAACTATGTGATGATTGCAGTTGCTTGCGTATTTCTCTACTTAGCTATCCGCCATGGTTTTGAGCCTCTGCTTTTAACCCCGATAGCCTTCGGTATGTTGTTGGTTAACATCTATCCTGACATTATGATTAGTCCGGAAGATGCAGCTAATGGTGTGGGCGGATTATTACATTATTTCTACTTATTGGATGAGTGGGCAATTTTGCCTTCCCTGATTTTTATGGGCGTAGGTGCCATGACCGACTTTGGTCCTTTGATTGCAAATCCCAAGAGTTTCCTTTTGGGTGCAGCAGCACAGTTCGGTATTTTTGCCGCATACTTTGGTGCTATTTGGCTGGGCTTCAACGACATGGCGGCAGCGGCTATCTCCATTATTGGTGGTGCAGACGGTCCCACATCCATATTCCTGGCTAGTAAGCTGGGACAGACTGCGATTATGGGTCCTATCGCGGTGGCCGCATATTCCTATATGTCACTGGTTCCCATTATCCAGCCCCCCATTATGAAGTTATTTACTACTGAAAAAGAGCGTAAGATTAAGATGAGTCAGTTACGTCCTGTATCCAAACTGGAGAAGATTTTATTCCCCATCGTGGTTACCATCGTGGTTGGTCTGATTCTTCCTACGACCGTTCCTTTGGTTGGTATGCTGATGCTGGGTAACCTGTTCAGAGAATCCGGTGTAGTTCGTCAGCTGACTGATACTGCATCCAATGCATTGATGTATATTGTAGTTATTCTGCTGGGTACCTCCGTAGGAGCGACTACCAGTGCGGAAGCATTCCTGAATCTGGACACCTTGAAAATCGTAGCTTTGGGTCTGGTTGCATTTGCATTCGGTACAGCTGCCGGTACGTTGTTTGGTAAGCTGATGTGCATTGTTACCAAGGGTAAGGTAAATCCCCTTATTGGTTCTGCAGGTGTATCAGCTGTGCCTATGGCTGCACGTGTATCCCAGAAGGTAGGTGCAGAAGCCGATCCTACCAACTTCCTGCTGATGCATGCAATGGGACCTAACGTAGCAGGTGTTATTGGTACTGCTGTTGCAGCAGGTACCTTCATGGCGATATTCGGGGTCTTTTAAGCTGTGCATGATTTTGCACAATACGGCTTGCCGTGCTTGCACGGGCATAGACGTACTTGGGCAAAATCATATAGAGCGCATAGCGCGATGAAATAAACCTCAGGGATGCCCCCTGTGGGGCATCCTGAGGTTTATGAATGGCACAGCTTAAAACCCGTTTGGGTTTTAGAATGGCACAGCTTAAAACCCGTTTGGGTTTTAGAATGGCACAGCTTAAAACCCGTTTGGGTTTTAGAAT
>JAFUKS010000226.1 GCA_017473445.1 Lachnospiraceae bacterium | reverse complement strand
TGGCCTGATTGACCTTTTCCATAATGTCTCCGTCCAAATGACAGATTTTACTTTTCAGCCTTTTTTTATCAATGGTGCGAAGCTGCTCCAGCAAAATCACGGAATCCTTATCCATATTGTACTGCTTGGCATCCAGCTCGATATGGGTAGGAAGCTTTGCCTTATTCATCTTACTTGTTATAGCCGCACAGATAATGGTAGGACTATGGCGATTCCCTATATCATTTTGAATAATCAGTACGGGACGGATACCACCCTGCTCTGAGCCGATTACCGGTCTCAAATCTGCGTAATATACATCGCCCCGTCTCATTAAAGAAGTTGTTAACATACATTTCCTCCAAATTCGGCATACTGCCCAAATCATTTCTTTACGCATAGTATTTCCTACTTTTTCGGAGGTATTCAATTTCTTTATATTTCGTTAAAACAATCCCTGGTTTCCACAATCTGATTCCGATGACGATATACTCTGGGAATCCGTTTATTCAAATCACATACCAATTCATAATTAAAGCGTCCTGACAAATCTCCCAGCATTTCTGCCGTAATCTGCTCCTGTCCGTCCCGGCCCAAAAGTGTTACTTTGGAATATACCTGCGCCTTGGGGATTTCTGAAACATCCACCATCAACTGGTCCATACATACCCGACCGATAATGGGAGCACGTTTTCCTTCAATCAAAACATAGCCCTTATTGGACAGGGAACGGGGATAACCGTCTCCATAGCCCACCGGAACGGTAGCTACACGGGTGGGTCTTTGGGCCTCATAGGTCCCTCCATAGCTCACCGTCTGCCCCGGCTGTATGGTCTTTATATAGGTAATATGGCTATATAAGGACAACGCCGCCTGCAGCTTTGCAGCCTCCTTGTTTACTTGGTCGGAAGGATACAAGCCATACATGGTAATCCCGGCACGTACCAAATCATAATTGGCCTCCGGCCAATCCAAAATACCTGCGCTATGAGAACAATGCTTTATAGGAACAGTATAACCAAGCACCGTCTCTGCCCTTTTCACGAATTCTTCAAAGAGTGCTATCTGACGGCATGTAAATTCTCTTTCAGCTTCATCTGCCTTGGCAAAATGGGTAAAAATACCTTCCACCACTAAGCCTTCCGTGGATTTTAAGTCTTTGATAAAGGTCAGGCCCTGTTCATTGGGCATAATACCGATTCTTCCCATACCGGTATCCACCTTTACATGCACATGAATGGGTTTACCCACCTTGGCTGCGGCCGCCTGTAAAAGAGGTAAATCCTCCGGGCTAAACACCGCCGGCCGAAGCTCCTCCATTGCAATCCTTTCATAGGCATAGGGAAAAGAATATCCTAAGATAATAATCGGTTTTGTAATTCCTGCATTACGCAATATATGGGCCTCTTCCACCGTGGCCGTTGCAAAGCCATACATAAAGTCCAAAGACTCCAAGCATCTTGCAATGGGAATACTGCCATGCCCGTACCCGTCAGCTTTTACCACAGCTACCATTTGGGTATGGGAATCCAATATAGCATGCATGTTTTTCATATTGTTTTCAATGGCATCCAAATCAATCTCCGCATATACTCTTGCGTAGCTATCCATTATCCCTTTGATTTCCTTCATATTTCCACCCTAATCGTTTATCCGATTCTCTCTATTTTTTATATAATTGTCTGTTTTAAAGGACGAAGCATTAAAGAATACTGCCTACAGCATCTGCAATATCCGATGCCATACACCCATGGACACCTCGGCTTTCAGCAGCCAGTTCTCCTGCCAAAGCATGAATCGCCACACCCTTTGATGCAGCCTCAAACCCACAAAGCCCTTGGGCAGTAAGTCCGGCAATAATCCCCGTAAGCACATCCCCGCTTCCGGCAGTAGCCATACCGCTGTTATATTTGAAGGAAGTACAAATGGAATGATTGGCATTGCCGGTAAAGGTAATGGCATCCTTTGCAACCAATGTACAGTTCCACTGGGAAGCCCAATATTTTACTGCTCCGGGCATTGCATTTTTCAATGCAGATACTTCCGTACCGGTAAGTCTGGACAGTTCTCCCATGTGCGGAGTCAATATCAATGTACGGCCTCCATTTCCCTGCTCCTGTAATACCTCTAAAAATTCTTTCTGTGCAGATAGTATATTAATACCATCCGCATCAATTATCAAGGGTAAATCACTTCCTTTTAAGCAATACCACAAACACTCGCACATCTCCTTCCGCTGTCCGCAGCCGGGACCAAATACAATCACATCCGCCCAACCAAGACTGTCTTTTAGCTCCTCATGGGTCCCAAACAAGGCCTCCGGCACCAACATAGCCAAGGGGCCCCTATTATCCGGATGACTTAATATTTTTACCATACCCGCACCGCTACGGTAACAAGCTTTTGCGCATAAAGCCGCTGCACCAATCATTTTATCAGATCCGGCAATCATTACCACTTTTCCAAAGGTCCCCTTATTTCCCAGCGGATTTCTTGTAGGAAGCAATTGTGCCATGGTTTCATCATAAGTAAACATGCCCGGCTTCTTTCCCAGAAAGCTCTTTTCCCGGATACCAATATCCTCGCATATTACCCTTCCCGCATGAACACAGCCGGGGGCAAGAATCAACCCTCTTTTCAGAAAACCAAAGGTCACCGTGGTATCTGCTTTTACCGCACAATGAAGCACTGCACCCGTATCCGTATGGATACCACTGGGAATATCAATGGCCAGTTTGTAACCCTGATGGGAATTAAACCAGGTAATAGCCTGCTCAAAAGCTCCGCTGATGGCTCTGGAAATACCCACACCCAGCAGAGCATCTATAAGGATATTATATTCTCCCTCAGGCAAATTGGTCCTGATTTTTATATTATAGTGTTGCAAAATATCATATTGATTTTTCCATCCCACAGAAGACCTGGTTTTGTCTCCCAGAATACATACTTCCACCGGATAACCTGCATCTGCCATCAATCGGGCCAGTGCCAGACCATCGCCACCGTTATTACCCACACCGCAGAAAATAAGAGCTGTCACATCCCGTGGCTCTTTATGTGCAAAATGTGCTCTGATATGTTTCAATACGGACAGTGCTGCCCTCTCCATTAATACCATGGCAGGAATTTTCAAAAAGTCCGTGGTATTCTGGTCACATTTTCTCATTTCATCCGCAGTTACTATATATTTCATCTTACACCTCATCTGTCTTTCAAAACGACCTGCATTTACAGACACAAAAGGACTGTAGCAATACAGTCCTTTTCAAAATTATTCTTCATCTTTTTGTTTGCGAGGAAATTTTTCCTCCGGATTATATTGCATATCAAACATGTCAACCACATCTGCCCCAAAAATATCATGCATATACGTATAAATTTCATGATTCTGGAGCTCCAGTTCCTGTTTGCGTACCAATTGTTTTTTCAGCTGAATCCGTACCTCTGTCACCCAATCGGAAATCTCCCGGATATTAGAGGTATTTTCCTGTAATTCTTTATAACAGTATTCCATGGTCATCAGCATCAGCTTTAAGTTTACCTGATCAATTTGACCGGGCAACTCCATCATCTCGTCCCTGTAGCTTTCAAGCCGCTCATTACATGCATCTATCAGCTTTTTGGTATCCTCTATCTTCTTCTCCAGACCGGGGGTACGTGACTGTTCAAGCTCATCCACCATGGTCACAATATCATTCATCAGTTTCTTTTTATGAAATTTGATTTCCTTGGTTTCTGTGTGAATTTTTCCTTGGCGTTTTAATAAGGTATTCAGTTCCTCCTCCAGGCTTTTCACCGACTCACGGCTCAGCTTATTCAAAAGACGATACCATTTATTATCCAGTGTAAGTACCGGAAGTTTTTTTCCTTCTAATGCTTTTGCAAATTCTTCCCGCTTGAACTGACCTTCTTTATGCTCCATAAATCCCCATTTCTGTGCATATACACAAAAATAATGCACCTATCTAATCTGGTTATCGTTACGGTTAATATTATAAGAAAGCTTCATCAGGCTGTCTGATAAATGAACATTTTCTACCTGAATTCCATCCGGTAAATTCAAATCAACATGAGCAAAATTTAAAATTGCGCGAACACCGTTTTCTACCAGCCGCTCAGCCACTTCCACTGCACTTGTCTTGGGAATGGTAAGTACCGCGATTTCAATCTGATTGTCCCGTACAAATTCCTCCATTAAATCCATGGACATAACTTCCACATCACGCACCTTTTTGCCCCACAGCTGGGGATTCTTGTCGAACATCCCCATGAAATGAAAACCTCTGCGTTCAAAATTCATATAATTGCCCAAGGCCTGTCCCAAATTGCCTGCACCTACGATAATGCAATTGTGAATGCGGTCCAGACCAAGAATCTTGCTGATTTCTTTATATAAATATTCCACATTATATCCATAGCCTTGTTGCCCAAAGCCGCCGAAATTATTAAAATCCTGACGAATCTGAGATGCAGTGACCTTCATGAGCTCACTTAACTCCTGAGAGGAAATCCGTTCCACTCCCTCATCCTTTAATTCGCCTAAATATCTGAGATATCTGGGTAAGCGGCCGATTACGGCCTGTGATATTTCTTTCTCTTCCAAGGTAAAACCTCCCGAAAATGTAAGTATATGGACATAAGCTGTTCTAATAGACAGTTTTCATTCATTGCTCCGCCTACAGCGGCCTCGCGCCTTCAGCGGCCTCTCGCCTTCAGCGGCCTCTCGCCTTCAGCGGCCTCGCGCCTTCAGCGGCATAATGATACCTACGGATTGCTACGCACTTCGTGCTCTCGCAATCCTACAAACATTCGGATTCCGCCCTGGCGGGCTGCTTCCTCATGTTTGTGCAGGTTCCAAGCTTATATAACTTTTCATACAAGTATGAAAAGTTATATAAGTTTTGAACCTTTGGTATCATTATAATCAACTGTTAAATTCTTGTCAATTCATTGACAGGAATATTTCCACGGGTTAAAATTCTACACAGAGTATTTTTATCCGGCAGAAAGGAAATTAAAAATGATTTTATCCTGTCAAAATATTTCCAAAGCATTTAATGAAGAAATAATATTGGAAAATATCAATTTTCATATAGAGGAATATGATAAAGCAGCTATTGTCGGGGTCAACGGAGCCGGCAAAACCACGCTCCTGCGTATTATCATCGGAGAACTAACTGCCGATGCAGGATTGGTGGCCCTTTCCAAAGACAAAACTCTGGGGTATTTGGCACAAAATGATGCTGTCAACAGTTCCAATACCATTTATCAGGAATTACTTTCCGTCAAGCAATCCCTCATTGATTTAGAGGAAAATATGCGTATCTGCGAAGCAGAAATGAAGCATCGTCAGGGGGATGCCTTAGAAGCCCTGATGAAACGCTATACAGATCTAACCCACGCATTTGAAATGGGTGGCGGCTATACTTATAAGAGCGAAATTGTAGGTATCCTAAAGGGATTAGGCTTTTCAGAGGAGGAATTTGACAAATCTGTATCCACCCTCTCCGGCGGTCAAAAAACCCGTGTAGCTCTGGGTAAGCTGCTCCTGCAAAAGCCGGATTTGATTATTTTGGATGAGCCCACCAATCATTTGGATATAAATTCCATTGCTTGGCTGGAAACCTATCTGTTGAACTACAAGGGGGCTGTATTGATTGTGTCCCATGACCGGTATTTTTTGGACCGCATAGCAAACAAAATCATTGAGTTAGACCAAGGTCATGCCACCAGCTTTACAGGTAACTACTCTGCTTATGCAGAAAAAAAGAAAATTCTGCGTATTGCCGCCCGCAATGCCTACTTAAATCAACAGCGGGAAATCAAGCACCAGGAAGAAGTCATCGAAAAACTCCGCTCTTTCAACCGAGAAAAATCCATCAAGCGTGCAGAAAGCCGCGAAAAGCTGCTTTCCAAGATGCAGGTATTGGAAAAGCCCACAGAATATAATGATGAGATGAAGCTGACCCTGACCCCTCACATACAAAGTGGTAAGGATGTATTGACTGTAACTGCTTTGGCCAAAAACTATGGCATGCAACAGCTATTCTCTTCTGCCAGCTTTGAAATAAAGCGCGGCGAGCATGTGGCTATCATCGGGGACAACGGAACCGGCAAAACCACTCTGCTCAAGATTCTTAACCAGGTGGTACCTGCGGATGCCGGACGCTTTGTACTAGGTACCAATGTGGAAATCGGATATTATGACCAGGAGCATCAGGTACTCCATGGAGAGAAAACACTTTTTGAAGAAATCTCCGATGCCTATCCGGACATGACCAATACTGAAATTCGTAATATACTGGCTGCTTTCCTCTTTACCGGAGATGATGTATTTAAACAAATTACCTCCTTAAGCGGCGGTGAAAAAGGACGGCTATCCCTGGCCAAGCTGATGCTGGGAAGTGCTAATTTCCTTATATTGGACGAGCCCACCAACCATTTGGATATTACCTCCAAGGAAATTCTTGAGGAGGCACTGAATAACTATGAAGGTACCGTTCTGTATGTATCGCATGACCGTTATTTTGTGAACAAAACCGCCCATAGGATTTTGGAATTAATCAATGGCCAATTTGTCAATTACATCGGCAATTATGATTATTATGTGGAAAAAAGAGAGGCGGTTCTATCCGCGCACAATATCACTCCTGAGAGCGAGCCCAAATCCGTGCCTACGGAATCTGAAAATAAGCTGGATTGGAAAGCCCAAAAAGAAGAACAGGCAAAGCAACGTAAAAAAGAAAACGATTTAAAAAAGTGCGAAGAACAAATTGCTAAATTAGAGGAGCTTTTAACCGCTGTGGGAGAACAACTTTCTGACCCCTCCAACGGAAATGATCTGGCAAAGCTACAGGAGCTGACCAAGGAACAAGCGAAGCTGCAAGAACAATTAGACGCCTTATATGAACAGTGGGAACTGCTGGCAGAATAAAAAAAGAGCATTTGGAGATTTCCAAATGCTCTTTTGCAACTGGCTATCATATTACAATTACTCATCGTAACTTAGATCCTTTAGCTTTGCGTCCCTACCTTTAGATAGGTTTGCCGATATATCATCTTCCCACGCTCTCTATTATAGTAAGATATTGGAAAAAAGTCAAATTACATTGCATCAAAGGTCTCTCTGATTGCCTTAATGAAATCTAAGGAATTCAGAATCACAGGATTCT
>JAFUKS010000225.1 GCA_017473445.1 Lachnospiraceae bacterium | reverse complement strand
AGATGCGTATGAGGGAGCAATGCCTCAAACAAGATTTGTATTAAAAAAAGCATTGGAACTTGACTTGAAACCAATAGTTGTTGTTAATAAGATTGATAAAAGAGATGCAAGACCGAGCGAAGTTATTGATGAAATTATTGATTTGTTCATTGATTTAAATGCAAGTGAAGACCAGTTGGAATTCCCTGTGATTTATGCTTCGTCGAGAGATGGTATTGCAATGTATGACCTTGATGACGATAATTGCGATTTAAAACCTCTTTTTGACACTATTGTTAAATATGTTCCTGCACCGGATGGTGATAAAGATGAACCATTCCAGATGCTTATTTCCAATATATATTACTATGAATATGTAGGAAAAATTGCAGTTGGTAAAGTGAAGAGAGGAACAATTAAAGATACTCATCAGGTTGTTATATGTAAAAAAGACGGGAAAACTGTAAATTCTAAAATTGGTAAATTATATATTTATAACGGTCTTAATAAAACTGATGTATCAGAAGTTGAAGCGGGAGAAATAGTTTGTATTTCAGGCCTGTCCGATTTCAATATCGGAGAAACTCTCTGTTCGCAGGATAAGATTGACCCATTACCAATAATTGAAGTTGACGAACCCACTATTTCTATGAATTTCCTTGTTAATAACAGCCCTTTTGCAGGAAGAGAAGGGGATTTTGTTACATCCCGTCATCTTCGTGACAGACTGTTTAAGGAAGTTGAAACAAATGTTAGTTTAAGAGTTGAGGAAACAGACAGTGCAGATTGCGCATCCAGTTGCTTAAAAGCGGTGCCTTTTCCATTTCCTTTTTGGCAATGTATCCGGTAGGGCGCGGTACACGCACATAGGTCAGTATAACATCAAAGTAACTGCGGTGGTTGCCCACATAAAGTACAGCTGTGTCCTTGGGGATGCGTTCTTCTCCCTTGGCAATTACCTTTACGCCGGCAAGGCGGATAACATTGCGGAATGCCCAGTTTACAATGGCCAGCGAGCTACGGCTTTTGACATCAGGATTAAATTTGCCGATAATCCACTCGGTAACCAGCAAAGGGCTTCCCAATACAAGAAACCAAAATAAAAAGGATACACATAAAATAAATCTAATCATAAAAAACCTCGTTTCAGTATATTTAATGTTTGCCGTTTAGTATAACATATTTTTCCATTATTGTACATAGAATAGACCAAAACAACAGGCGGAATACATATGTATAAAATGAAAAAATGGATTGTGGCAGTGCTGGTACTGTGTACTGTTTTAAGTCTCGCAGGGTGTACCATGCTAAGCAGCGAGCGGGTAAAGTTACAGGATCTGGGCTTTACAGTACTCAGTGAAGAGGTGATACCACAGGAGCTAAAGACGATTATAGATGAAAAGAAGTCGGAAGCTTTTAAGTTGACTTATAGCGATGAGTCCTACCTTTACATTGTAATCGGATATGGGCAGCAGCCTACAGGCGGATACAGTATTGCGGTCAACGAGCTGTATCTGGCGGAGGAGGCTATTTATGTCAATACCACGCTTCTTGGGCCGGAGCAAAAACAGAGTGACAATAAAACGCCTTCCTGTCCCTATATTGTACTGAAAACGGATTTTATTGACAAGACTGTGGTATTTGAATAGGGTGCAAAAGAGTGTCCGGAGTGGCTTGTAAAAGTACCGAAATCATGTATAATAGAATAAAATACCTAAGTTAAGAGAGGACAGTCTATGAAACAAAAGCAGACAGCTGTGGTGGCATCTCAGCGTGAGCTTGCCCCTATGATTTATGACATGTGGATAGAGAGTGACCTGGCCAAGGACGCTTTGCCGGGTCAGTTTCTGTGTGTTTATACCCGTAATAAAAGCACGCTTTTGCCCAGACCCATCAGTATTTGTGAGGTGAATGAAGATAAAAGTGCGCTTAGAATTGTATATCGTATTGCCGGTCAGGGTACGGCGGAATTTGCTACCTATAAGGCAGGAGAGCCTGTGGAGATTCTGGGTACATTGGGCAATGGATTTAATGTAGAGGTTGCAGCAGGCAAGAAGGTGTTCCTTATGGGTGGTGGTATCGGAGTACCGCCTATGTTACAGCTTGCGAAGGCTTTAAATGCAGTGACTGCCAAGGAAAATATTCAGATTGTTGTGGGTTATCGTGACAATCAGACCTTCCTTCGTGAAGATTTGGAGAAATACGGGCAGGTATATATTGCGACTGAGGATGGCAGTGTTGGTACCAAAGGAAATGTAATGAATGCCATCGAGGAAAATGCTTTACAGGCCGACGTCATTATGGCTTGCGGCCCCATGCCCATGCTTCGTGCCATCAAGGGATATGCGGAGAATGCAGACATTCCGGCATATATTTCATTGGAGGAGCATATGGCCTGTGGCGTAGGCGCATGCTTAGGCTGTGTGGTAAAGACAAAAGAGAAGGACCATCATTCTCATGTAAACAATGCCCGTATCTGTACAGACGGACCTGTTTTTGAGGCGAAGGAGGTAGATATCTGATGAATATGCAGACTACAATTGCAGGAGTAACTTTTAAAAATCCGGTAATGACTGCGTCCGGTACCTTTGGCTCCGGTATGGAGTACGGCGAGTTTGTAGATTTGAACCAATTGGGTGCGGTTGTGACCAAGGGTGTGGCAAATGTTCCCTGGCCCGGCAATCCCACCCCCCGTGTGGCGGAGGTGTATGGCGGTATGCTCAATGCCATTGGACTTCAGAATCCCGGCATTGATGTATTTATGGACAGAGACATTCCCTTCTTGAAGCAGTATGACACCAAGATTATTGTTAATGTCTGTGGAAAAAGTGTGGAGGATTATGTCGAGGTTGTGGAAAAGCTGGGAGATGAGCCTGCAGTTTCCATGTTGGAGATTAATGTATCCTGCCCCAATGTAACAGAAGGTGCTATCGCTTTCGGTCAGAAGGCAGACGCGCTTTATAATATTACAGAAGAAATCAAGAAGCATGCAAAGCAGCCTATCATCATGAAGCTCAGCCCCAATGTGACAGATATCACCGAGATGGCTAAAGCTGCAGAAGCTGCAGGTGCAGATGCCCTGTCTCTTATCAATACGATTACAGGCATGAAGATTGATATTCATCGCCGTAAGTTTGCCATTGCCAACAAGACCGGCGGCATGAGTGGTCCTGCTATTAAGCCTGTGGCAGTACGCATGGTTTATCAGGCAGCCCATGCGGTACAGATTCCCATCATCGGAATGGGCGGTATCGCTAATGCAGAGGACGCAATCGAATTTATTCTTGCCGGTGCCAGCGCAGTGAGCATCGGTGCTATGAACTTTGTAAACCCCTACACCACCATCGAGGTAGTGAAGGGAATTGAAGACTACATGAAACGCTATAACGTTGAAAATCTCACCGATTTGACTGGCGCGGTGGATGTATAGCGGCTTGGGCTGTGTATTTTACAGCCCTATGTGCCGCTACGTTTTTCACGGAGCGAAAGCGTTCCGCAGTAGGATATATGTGTCTCACTCGCATAGTATATAAAATACCTGCATATAGATATTTATATCAGTATCTATGTGGAGGTATTTTTTGTGAACCTGTTAAAGAAGAATATACATATGCATCGTATCCGCTCGGAGGCCACGACGCAGATTACGTTGGAAGATGACCGCAATATTCCTGAGAATAAGCCGGATGTAAATGCCATTAATCTGGAGAAGGCACATGTTATTATTGAAGAGATTAAACCGGGGACGGATTGTGTGAATCTCAGGGGATATCTCCATTTTGAAATTTTGTATCACACCCAGGAGCCGGGCAGTAGCTTGGTGCCTTTTGAGGGGGAACTGCCCATTGATGAAAAAATGATTGTGAAGGGGGTAATTCCCTCAGATACGGTACATGTTGCAGGGGAGGTTGAGGATTTTAGCGTAAGCTGTATTAATTCCAGAAAGCTTAGCATCCGCTCACTTGTGACTTTGAATGCTTTGGTGGAGGAACTTTATGACGAGGAGGTTCCCATTGGGATTCACAGCGAGGAAAAGTCAGATTCTCTGGAATATCGAAAGGCACCTTTGCAACTGGCTCAGATTGCTATCTGCAAAAATGATATTTTCCGTATTCGGGATGAGGTGACCTTACCCTCTAATTATCCTAATATTTATCGGATTTTATGGACTAATGTTCAACCGGGAGACATTGATTTTAAGGTGATGGACGAACGGTTGAGTATTCAGGGAGAGGTACAATTTTTTGTGCTTTATGAGGGAGAGGGTGAAGATCATCCCATCCGAAGCATTGAAACAATTTTGCCTTTTGCCGGAGTGATGGAGTGTCACGGCAGCAGAGAGGGAATGTTGCCGGACATCCGATGTGTTCCGGGGCAGCAGGAGATTGTGGTGCGTCCTGATTTGGACGGTGAAGAGAGATGTATCGGTCTGGAAATGGTTCTTGATATCGGTATTCATATGTATGAAGAGGAGACAGTGGAAGTACTCTCGGATATCTATGGTGTTACCAAAGAAGTGCAAACACAGACACATCGCACCAACTTAAAGAGGATTCTTTCCTGTGTCACCGGCAAAACCAAGCTTACTGAGCACATTCGGATTCCGGGTGGCAGTGCAGCAATTTTGCAACTTTTGCATAGTGAGGCTCAAGTTTGTCAGGTGCAACAGAGCATTACAGAGAATGGCATTCTTTTAAAGGGAGGGGTTCAGGTCAAGGTAATGTATATTACAGGGGATGATGAAAATCCGT
>JAFUKS010000224.1 GCA_017473445.1 Lachnospiraceae bacterium | reverse complement strand
TTGCGCGTGCCTGTCCCTTGCGCTATTCTTCCCGTGTTTGCTTAGTGGGCTGATGGCACGCAACGTATGCATGTTGGAAGTATATTTGCCACAAACATTGTGCTAATTTCCAAAAGCTGTCTTTGCAGGGCATACAGCAGACGGACAATGTGCATTCGGTAAAAGACACCGTCCCTAACCGAAGGGGCGGTTTTGAAAATCCATCCAAGGGACAGCCCAAATTGCAGCAGAAGGGAGGTGGGGCGGTCCCAAGCAGGGGCAGGATGGGCGGCAGGGGCCCGGGAGAGCAGACAGAAGGTGGCAGAGGCAGGCGGACAAGGCGGGGCATAACAGGGGTGGTGCATATTTGGAGAAAAAATACATATACTCATGGGAAAGAAGGGAGGATGTGTATGAATACCTTAAAGATTATTGATGTAAGAGGCAGGGAGATTTTGGATTCCAGAGGAAATCCTACAGTGGAGGCAGAGGTGGTACTGGCAGATGGTACCATTGGACGGGGTGCGGCTCCCAGTGGGGCGTCTACCGGGGCTTATGAGGCGTTGGAGCTGAGAGACGGTGAGAAAAAACGCTATGGGGGCAAAGGAGTAAGAAAAGCGGTGGAGAATATCAATACCGTTATCCGGGAGGCTTTGCTGGGCGTGGAGGCGACGGACATTTATCAGGTGGATAAGGCCATGCGCCTGGCTGACGGGACCGAGGATAAGTCAAAACTGGGGGCCAACGGGATTTTGGCTGTGTCCATTGCAGCCTGTAGAGCAGCGGCACTGGGCTTAGGGATTCCTTTGTATCGATTTTTGGGAGGGATAAATGGCACACAATTGCCCGTTCCTATGATGAATATCTTAAATGGCGGTGCCCATGCTTCTAATACGGTGGATGTGCAGGAACTGATGATTATGCCTGTAGGAGCACCGAATTTTGCAGAGGGGCTACGGTGGTGTGCAGAGATCTTTCATTGCCTGGCAGGAATTTTAAAGAAGCAGGGACTTACCGTATCTGTGGGAGACGAGGGTGGTTTTGCACCGGATCTGGCAGGAGAGGAAGAAGCCATTGCGTTCATTTTGCAGGCAGTTACAGAGGCAGGCTATACACCCGGTAAGGATGTGGTGCTGGCCATTGATGCAGCAGCAAGTTAATGGAAAGGCAGTAAGGCAGGGGAATATCGTCTGCCCAAGGCAGGTACAGTCTATACCTCCCAGCAGCTGATAGAGCACTGGAGAGGGTTGGTGTCCCGATATCCCATTGTATCCATTGAAGATCCGCTGGACGAAGAGGATTGGGAAGGCTGGGAAAAGCTTACTGCGGAACTGGGCGATAAGGTGCAATTGGTAGGAGATGATTTATTCGTGACCAATACCAAACGACTGGAAAAGGGAATCCGGGAACATTGCGGCAATTCCATTTTGATTAAGCTGAATCAGATTGGCACAGTATCTGAGACACTGGATGCCATCAAAATGGCACAGAAAGCAGGTTTTCGCACAATTGTGTCCCATCGCTCCGGAGAAACGGGGGATACCTTTATTGCCGATTTGGCGGTGGCAACCAATGCAGGCCAAATCAAGACAGGGGCTCCTTCCCGCTCTGAACGGGTGGAAAAATATAACCGTCTGCTGCGCATAGAGGATCAGTTGGAAGGCAGATATACTTTCTAATGATAGTAAAATAGTATGGTTGTTATTGCTGATTTGATAATGATATAATAAGGTATCAGTATTGGGGCGAGTAGGCTCTCCGGTATGGTTAGGGAGAAATTTATGAAAAAAGAAATACAAAAGAGCCTGGTGTGTTTTGTGCTCGGTTTGTTTCTGTGGGCATGTCCCCTGAAGGAATGCAGGAGCTATGCAGCTGAGGCAAACCGGGATACCATAGCAGAATATGAAGCGATGATTTATGATACCAGGGATGGGCTCAGTTCCATGGAAATGAATGCAGTGGCCCAGACCTGTGACGGATATATATGGGTGGGCGGATATTCCGGTTTGTACCGATATGATGGTTCTATCTTCAGCGCAGTGGAATTACATGAAAAAATCTATAATATCATGGTGTTGTATGTAGACAGCAAGGACAGACTTTGGATTGGTACCAATGATAATGGAGTTTTTTGCTATGATGTAAAGGAACAAGAGGTAAAATGGTATGATTTAAAATGTGGTTTGCCGGCCAATGCGATTCGAAGCATATGTGAAGGGGCAGAGGGCACTATTTATGTAGGTACCATTTCCTATTTGGCCGGAATAGATACGAATAATAATATCTATGTGTATGACCAATTTGCGGACATTTTGAATGTGCAGAGTATGGCCCTGTCCAAAGAGGGCCTGCTGGGTGGTGTTACCACCGGTGGCACTGTATTTATACTGAAGGACGGGGAAATGCTTACAACCGCCACGTGTTCTGAAGAGGGTGCAGATTATACCTGTATCGGTGAAGGAGAGAACGAGGGCTTTTTGCTTGGTACCACCGGAAGTCAGATTGATAAAGCATTGTTACAGGGGAAGAAGCTGGTAACGGAGGCCTTTTGTATTCCCCAAGAGTTGGCAGATGCGGTGCGTATTGTCGCAGATGAAGAAGGGGGATATTATCTTTGTGCGAAACAGGGACTGGGCTATATGAAAGGGAACGGTTCCTATGTGGACTTGTGCAAGGATGATTTTTCAGTTTCTGTGTCCGGTGCCATGAAGGATTATCAGGGAAATGTCTGGTTTGTATCTAACAAGCAGGGGGTAATGAAGCTTTCTGAGAATCCTTTTAAGGATATTTTTGATAAAGCAGAGATTGAGAATAGCGTAGTAAACGCTGTGCTGGTAAGGGATGATGAGCTTTTTGTAGGCTGTGATGACGGACTGAGGGTAATCGGGATTAAGGATTCCAGGGAAAAGCACTATGATTTTCTGGAGAGCTTTGTAAATCGACGGGTACGTCACTTGATGAAGGACAGTGAGGGCAATATATGGGCCAGCACCTACGGCGAAATGGGTCTGGTCTGCATTACGCCGAATGGACAGCTGTTGGCGTATAACGAAGCAACGGCAGGAACGGAAGGTGGACGATTCCGTTCTGCAATAGAGCTGTATGACGGTACTATTTTGGCTGCTTCTGTCACCGGACTTTCTTTTATCCGGGATGGCAGGGTAATACATACCATGGATGAGACCAATGGTTTCACCAGTGTATCTGTGCTGACTATGGTGGAAAAGCCGGATGGCAGTGTAATGTGCGGTACGGATGGAGATGGTATTTATATCATCAGGGATAAGAAGGTCATTGACCATATCGGATTTGAAGATGGACTGGAATCCTTGGTGGTGCTTCGTATCGTTCCCTGTACCGGCGGATATTTATATGTGACCAGTAATTCCATTTCCTACCATACGGGGGGACAGCTGCACACTTTGGAGAACTTTCCCTATAATAATAATTACGATGTATATATTAATAACAACGGACAGGCATGGGTAATGGGCAGTGCCGGCATCCATCTGGTCAACGAATCACAGCTGTTGGCGGATGCACCCGGCTATCATTACACACTGATGAACCAATATCAGGGCTTAAATACGACGCTTACCAGTAATTCCTGGACCTGTGTGGATGAACAGAATAATATTTATTTGTGCTGTAGTACCGGTGTAAAGAAGGTTGATTTGGATTATGTGGAAAATATGAGCATGGGCTTTTCTCTAAGTTTGGACAGGCTGTTGGCAGATGGCATAGAATTACAGCAGGAAAATGGGCGCTATGTAATTCCTTCCCATGCAAGCCGTATCGAAATTTATCCGGCAGTTTTGAATTTTTCCATGTCCAATCCTTTGATACAGGTATCTTTGGATGGTTTTGACCGGGAGGGCATTACCTTATATCAAAATCAGTTGGGTGCCTTGACTTACACGGCACTTCCCTATGGAGATTATAAATTTCGGATTAAGGTATTGAGTGAGTATACCCAGGAGGTACTAAAGGAAATCTCCATACCTATTCATAAGCAGGGAAAATATTATGAATATCCGTTATTTCGGATTTTGATGCTGGTGATGCTGGCGGGAATCTGTATGTTCCTGACATGGTTTGTAGCCAAGTACCGTAACCTGACCATAATCAAAGAGCAATATGTGGAAATAGAGCGTGCCCGGACGGCAGCAGAGAATGCCCGGGCGGCGGCAGAGGAAGCCAGCCAGGCCAAAACCCAGTTTTTGGCCAAAATGTCCCATGAGATAAGGACACCCATTAATACCATAATGGGTATGAATGAGATGATTATGCGGGATGCTATTTCTGCGGACGTAAGGCGTCATGCAGAAGATATTGATGTGGCCAGTACGGCACTGCTGGGGATTATAAATGATATTCTGGATTTATCCAGAATTGAATCCAATAAATTACAGCTGGCAAAGCAGGAATATCATACCAAGGAGCTGTTGGATGGTCTGGGCAATATGCTGCAGGTACGTGCCAAAAAGAAACCCTTGCTGCTTCATATGAATGTGGATTTAAATATTCCCCGGAAATTATTTGGAGATGACAGCCGTATCAGACAAATCGTTCTGAATTTACTGTCCAACGCGGTAAAATATACGGAAGAGGGTAGTATTACCTTTTCAGCACGGTTGCTTGGTAGGGAAGAGGATCATGCACTGATAGAGTTTGCAGTGGAAGATACCG
Source organism: Lachnospiraceae bacterium (assembly GCA_017473445.1). GTDB lineage: Bacteria > Bacillota > Clostridia > Lachnospirales > Lachnospiraceae > Acetatifactor. Next base: position 5,595 of record JAFUKS010000224.1, on the reverse strand, counting down.
GTATCGGTATTCGCCCGGATGAGCTGGACAAGCTGTTTGAGCCCTTTGAGCGCTTAGATGAGAAGAGAAACAAGCATATTGAAGGCACCGGCCTGGGGCTTGCGATTACCCAGGAATTACTCCATATGATGGGTTCCGAGCTGAAGGTGGAGAGCACCTATGGAAGCGGCACCAGATTTTACTTTGTACTAAAGCAGCTGATTGTGGAAGAACAGGGGATTGGTACTTGTGAGGAGAGAGAGGAGCCTGTTCAGGAAAGCTATGAGCCCATGGTAGTGGCTCCGGATGCCCGGATTTTGGTGGTGGATGATAATCAGATGAATCTGGAAGTGGTGGAAGCTTTGCTGGAGTGCACACAGGTACAGGTGGATTTGGTAGATAGCGGTTATGAGTGCCTTAAGCAAGTGAAACAGTTTGCGTATGATTTGATTTTCCTGGATCACATGATGCCTCAGATGGATGGGCTGGAGACCTTTGATAAAATGCGTCAAATGTCTCATTTATGTGAAGATACCCCGGTGGTGGTGCTTACAGCCAATGCCATAGAGGGAGCCCGGGAGATGTATTTAAGAAGAGGTTTTGCAGATTATCTTTCCAAGCCTGTAAGCGGTAGGGCATTGGAGGAAATGCTGGATAAATATTTGCCGAATGAAAAAAGACTTCGGAAGGATTCCGAAAGGTAGGTATGGATAGTGACAACTAATGCGACAGATGTACAGGAATTACAAAAACAGCTGGAACGACTTACATTGGAGCGGGATCAGGCTTATATGCTGCTGGATGCCACACTCACCAACAAGCATAACAGCGTATTTCTGATTGATTTGGAAAGTGGCCTTTTGGTGGATCGTTTTGTGGACGGCCGCAGTGCCAAAAGTAAGGAGCACTGGAATGTAAAATGGGATGTGTTTTGGGAACACATTCTCAGAGCGGTTCCTCAAGGGGATGTGGACAGACTGCGGCAGCAGTTTTGTCTGGATACCTTGTGTGAAATGGAAGTAGGTATTTCTTCCGGTGATATGAGAGTGAATGCCTATATGGACCCTATTACCGGTGAAAAGACAGACGAAGCTTTTTGGTACACCATAAGAGCCCGTGTGACGGTCGCAAGCGGTAAGCCTTGGGCTACGGTGCTGATACTGGACCATACGGAGGAAATGCTGCATCGGCAGATGCAGCTGGAGGTTTACCAGGATGCCATGGAGCGTGCCCAGAAGGCCAGTGAATCCAAGAGTGCCTTTTTACTGCATATGTCCCATGATATTCGGACCCCCATGAATGCGATTCTGGGATTTGCATCCTTAGCCCGCAGCAATATTGAAACACCCAAAAAGGCGGATGTTTTTTTGCGCAAGCTGGAAACGGCGGGAGAGTTTTTATTACGTCTGTTGAATGACATTATGGATATGGTCCGTATTGAAAGTGGTAAAGTATTCTTAAGTGAACGTAGTTGTAGTATCTATCGTGCAGTGGAAAATATGGACACCATTATAGCTAAGGAGATTGGCAATAAGGGACTGCATTTTTCCGCAGAGCTGGAAAATGTGGAGCATCTGAAGGTAGATTGTGATCCTCTGCGAATCAATCAGGTGATTATGAATCTTTTGAGTAATGCCATAAGATTTACCAAGCCGGGAGGAAGGATTTCCTTCCGGATGAGACAATTGCCTTGCGAAAGACCCGGATTTGCCCGGTTGGAGTGGCGGATAAAGGATAATGGTGTGGGAATCGATGCAAAATTCCTGCCCAGAATCTTTGAACCCTTTGAGCGGGAGATTATTGCAGGAGATGGCAGCAATATCGGAAGCGGTCTGGGATTATGTATTACCAAGCGATTGGTAGAACTGATGCATGGACAAATTCAGATTTTCAGCACCCAGGGAGTGGGTACCGAAGCGGTGGTATGTGTGGACCTGCATATATCGGAGGAAGAGCAAAAGCCTTGTCAGAAGGAGCCTCAGACGATGTATGATTTCCGGCAGAAACGGGTATTGCTGGCGGAGGATAATGAACTGAACTGTGAGCTGGGGAAGGAATTACTGGAAAGCGTAGGCTTTCAGGTGGAAACGGCGGCTGATGGTGCCGTTGCAGTGGAAAAGCTGGTGGCGGCAGGACCGGGATACTATGATTTGATTCTGATGGATATTCAAATGCCCTACATGGATGGCTATATGGCCACTCAGGCAATCCGCAAAATGGAAAATCCCACCCTGGCACAAATTCCTATTGTGGCTATGACTGCAAATGCCATGGAGCAGGATAGAAGGAAGGCATTGGATACAGGGATGAATGGCTATATGGCAAAACCCATTGATTTACCCCGGTTACTGGAAATTTTACAAAAAATTCTCCAAGAATAGGAATAGAACTGAAAATATTGGAAAACTTATATGATAAGAGAAAAGGTCCGAAACGAAGGTTTCGGATCTTTTTAAATGTCATTGAATGGAGGAGAAGGATGAAAAAGATAGTAGCAATGTTCATGATACTGATTCTGACGGTGGGGATGCTGACCGGCTGTGGCGGTGGAGATGATAAGGGAGCGGTGTATTATTTGAATTTTAAACCGGAGGCAGACGGTGAATGGCAGGAATTGGCCCGGAAGTACACTGAGCTGACCGGTGTTGAGGTAAAAGTGATTACTGCTGCATCCGGTAATTATGCGGAAACACTGACCGCAGAAATGGGAAAAAGTGCTGCACCCACATTATTTCAGTGCAGTCGCCAGTCGGAGTTGGATGTATGGGAGGATTATTGCTATGACTTAAGCAATACTGCCTTTGCAAGAGAACTGACCAGCAATGATTTTAATCTCTATGGTAAAAACGGAGAGCTATTCTGTGTGGGATATTGTTACGAAGCCTTTGGAATCATTACCAATAAAGAGCTGCTGGAAGAGGCCGGATATGAGGTGGAGGATATTCAAAACTTTGCGGATTTGAAACGGATTGCAGAGGATATTACAAAACGCTCCAAGGAGCTTGGATTTGCGGCCTTTACTTCTTCCGGTTTGGATGCTTCTTCAGAGTGGAGATTTTCAGGTCACCTGGCCAATATGCCTCTTTTCTATGAGTTCCGTGATAATGGGGTAACGCAGCAGCCGGAAGCGATTACCGGTGCTTATTTGGATAATTACAAGCAAATCTGGGATTTATATATTCAGAATGCGACCTGTAAGCCATCAGAACTGGCTACAAAAACCGGTGATGAGGCCGAGGCAGAATTTGGAAGAGAGGAAGCGGTATTTTACCAAAATGGCAGCTGGGAATATAGCAGATTGGTGGAGATTTATGATATGGACCCTGAGGATTTGACCATGATACCCATCTACTGCGGAGTGCCCGGGGAGGAAAATGCAGGGCTTTGTTATGGTACGGAGAATCGTTTCGCAGTAAATAAAAAAGCTTCTCAGGAAGATATTGATGCCACCTTGGATTTCTTATATTGGCTGGTTACTTCCGATGAAGGAACCACCATGCTGGCAGAGGAATTTGGACCCATTCCCTTTGAAAATGCCAAGGAAACAGAAAATGTATTTTTTGCGGATACCAATAATATGCTGCACGACGGAAAGTATTTAGTTGGCTGGGTATTCAGTCATACCCCCAATGTGGCAGCCTGGAGAGCGGCAGTAACCTCTGCATTGTTACAATACTCTACCGGTAACGGCAGCTGGGAAGACGTGGAGACCGCCTTTGTAGACGGATGGGCCATCCAGTATAGAGCCCAGTAAAATAGAAAGGTAAGGTTGGAGAATGATGAGGAATAAAAGAAAAATCAGTTTTGTGATTTTTGCATTACCCACCTTTGTGGCTTTTTGCATCGGTTTTTTATATCCTTTTATTCAGGGACTATATTTGTCCTTTTGTCACTTTGTATTACCCGGGGATGCACAGTGGGTGGGTCTGAAGAATTATGTGTCTGCATTGCAGGACCCCAATTTTCTCTATGCCTTTGGATTTACTACACTCTTTGCCGTAGTATCCGTACTCACCATCAATTTACTGGCCTTCGGGGTGGCATATGCATTGACCAGAGGGATTAAGGGAGAAGGAATATTTCGAACGGTTTTCTTTATGCCCAATTTAATCGGAGGTATTGTACTGGGTTATATCTGGGCATTGATTTTTGACGGTGTCTTAAGCTATTTTAACACCTACTTGCTGGCCAAAACAGCTTATGGTTTTTGGGGACTTTTGATTTTGATGTGTTGGCAACAGATTGGATATATGATGATCATTTATATTGCCGGGCTTCAAAGTGTACCGGAAGGGATGCTGGAGGCGGCCAGAATAGACGGAGCGGGCAAATGGCAGACGCTGCTGCGGGTGACGCTCCCCAATATGATGCCGTCCATTACCATCTGTGTGTTTTTGACCATGACCAATTCCTTTAAGCTCTTTGATCAAAATCTGGCACTGACAGGTGGAATGCCCAGTGCTTTTACTGAGGGCGGAATTATTAATACCACGGAGATGCTGGCACTGAATATATATAAGACCTTTTATGTGGGTGCACTTTCCCGCGGAGTAGCCCAGGCCAAGGCTGTATTATTCTTTGTTTTAGTGGCAGTGCTGGCTCTTTTACAGCTTCGATATACCGGGAAAAAGGAGGTACAGCAATAATGAAAAAAAGAAGGGACTTGGGAAAGGGGATATTGAGTTTTCTCTTTTTTCTGCTGGGTGTGGTTTATATTTGGCCCATTTTGCAGGTGTTGAACAATTCCTTTAAATACAATGCTTATGTAAATACGGATACCTTTTCGCTGCCGGATGAACACTCCTTTGCGGGCTGGGACAATTATGGGAAGGGGCTAACCTTTGGAAATTATCCCTTTTTGCAATCCGCTTTTTATAGTTTTTTTATTACGGTAGCTTCCGTGACATTGATACTGCTGTGCACTTCCATGGCAGCATGGTATATTACACGGGTGAATAATATCCCGGCAAAAATCTTTTATCTGCTATGTATTTTTTCCATGATTGTACCCTTTCAAATGGTGATGTTCCCATTGGCGGGAGTATCGGACCGGTTGGGGCTGAATACACCCTATACGATACCCATTATTTATCTGGGCTTTGGAGCAGGGTTGGCGGTATTTATGTTTTCCGGATTCCTAAAGGGACTTCCACTTGAAACGGAAGAAGCGGCAGCCATTGATGGCTGCGGTGCCCTGGGAACCTTTTTTCGGGTGGTATTTCCTATGCTCAGTCCTACTTTGGTATCGGTAGGGATTTTGGAAATTATGTGGATTTGGAATGATTATCTTTTACCCTATCTGGTATTGGACCGGACAGAGTATATGACCATCCCCATTCATATCCAATACCTGAGAGGAAGTTACGGCAGTGTGGACCTGGGGGCGACCATGGCGATTATTATGATGAGCATTTTGCCCGTAATTATAATTTATCTGTTTTGCCAGAAGTATATTATCAAGGGCGTGGCTGCAGGTGCAGTAAAAGGATAGCAAATGGAATCCTCTTTTTTTTTGTGTCGATATATGTTAGAATAGGTAGATGTTAGAAGAAGAGGAAAAGGTTTGGGATTTGAGAAATGCTATTTAATTCAGTAGTTTTTATTACGCTGTTTCTG
>JAFUKS010000223.1 GCA_017473445.1 Lachnospiraceae bacterium | reverse complement strand
TTCATGGGATCTCCTCAGATGAACTTCCTGGATGCAACTGTTCAGGTAGAAGGCGATGTTGCTAAGTTAGTAGTTGCTGATAAGGCGATTCCTCTTCCTCCCGCTAAGTCCAAGAAGCTGATCGACGGTGGTTATGATGGAAAGACCGTAGTATTCGGTATCCGTCCTGAAGATGTATATGATTCCGAGATGTTCATTGAGAATTCTCCTAACAGCGTATTCGAGTCTACCATTAAGGTATACGAGTTGCTGGGTGCAGAAGTATACTTATACTTCGATTTAGCAGAGTTCGCAATGACTGCAAGAGTTGATTCTCGTACCACTGCAAGACCTGGCGATGTTGTTAAGTTTGCTTTGGATGTTGAGAAGATTCACGTATTCGACAAAGAGACTCAGCAGATTATTACCAACTAATAAATATAAGGGTGCCGTTCAAACGGCACCCTTTTTTTTACTTGCAGGAAATCGGAAAATCCATTATCATAAAGGGGTAAAGTTTGACACAGAAAGGATAGCCAAATGATTTCCAGTCAGATTATTCAAACAAGTATTGATGAATTAAAAGCAATTACCAAGGTGGATTTAACTGTATATGAAGGAGGCGGCATGGTGTTAGCGACCACCATGAAGCAGCAGGACATTTCTCCTTCTTTAATTAGCAGTTTTGCGTCCTCACCGGCAGATAGTCAGGTCATAGGAGCCAATCATCTGTTGAAGATTACGGATGAGGGAGAGCTTTTGTATATTCTGGTGGCTACCGGATTTTCGGATGATGTTTATATGGTGGCAAAGATTGGTGTATGTCAGATCCGCAATTTAGCCATTGCATATAAAGAGCGTTTTGACAGGAATAATTTCTTCCAGAATCTGTTGTTGGATAATTTACTTTTGGTTGATATTTATAATCGTGCCAAAAAGCTACATTTGGAAGTAAGCGCTTGCAGAGCAGTGTTCCTGATTGAGGTCAAAGGTGAAAAGGATAGCCAGGTGACTGAGCTACTTAAGAGCATGTTTTCTAATCAGGCTGGTGATTATATTACTACTGTGGATGAGAGCAACGTGATTTTGATTAAGCAGCTGGAGCAAACCCACGGAATTGAGGATTTGAATCAGGTAGCAGATACCATTGTAGATATGTGCAACACGGAGATTATGACAGATGTACGGGTAGCCTTTGGTTCAGTGGTGAAGGAGTTGAAGGACGTATCCAAATCCTACAAGGAGGCCAAGCTGGCACTGGATGTGGGCAAGATTTTCTATGCTGAAAAGAAAGTGGTAGCCTACAGTACCTTGGGTATTGGATGTCTGATTTATCAGCTTCCCATTAATCTGTGCAGGATTTTTATTGAGGAGATTTTCGGAGATGATGTGCCTGAGGATTTGGATGACGAGGCATTGAATACCATAAACAAGTTTTTTGAGAACAATTTGAATGTATCGGAGACCTCCCGTCAGCTTTTTGTACATCGTAATACGTTGGTGTATCGTATTGAAAAGATTCAGAAAAGTACCGGTTTAGACCTGCGTAATTTCGATGATGCACTGACCTTTAAGATTGCCTTGATGGTTGTAAATTATATGAAATATTTGGACAAAATGGAATATTAAAGACAACCCTCCACATATACTTATATAAGAGTATATGTGGAGGGTTTTTTATGGCAATCGTAAGGGAAATAAAATATTTTGATTATATGGAAAATGAAATCAAACGAGGAAATGCCGGTCATATCAAGGTGGATTGGTGGGAAGGTGTACCGGGAGGGGGAGAAAGAGCAGAGGGCGCACTGCGAATTCATTTGAATCATTTACCCACGGAATACATACCCGGAAGTTTGGGGGACAACCCGGAAGTGCTGCTACAGACTGCTCGTGGACAAATAACGCTGGGAAACATTGAAATAAAAAGCGGAAGCGGTGTCTTTGAGTGTTCCTTAGAACCGTTACAAGCGGTGCTGGGAGAGGATATTACGTACGAAGATATCTGGAGTATATCCATTCCCTTGGGTGGAAAACATCAGTTGTTTTGTCAGATTCATGAGCCCCGATTTGTGGCTGCCCAGGAGCTTGAATTGCATAGGGGGGGTACACAAGAGTGCGAAAATTCTTATATGGAAACGGCAGTTGCTGAAATGAATCCTACGGAAACAGAGACTGCCGAAAGGTTATCATCAGAAGAGAAAGAGCAGGAACGTGAGCAAATGAAAAAAATACTCCACACCTCCTATGGGGAGGATAAGTGGAGTCATTTGTGCGGTATTTATCCTAAAATAACACCCTTTTCCGATTCCAGGGAATATTTAAAAATCGGTCCCAACGATTTTGTGGTACTTCATCAAAAATACTATTCACTGGTTCATAACAGCTTTATGCTGCATGGGTATTATCAGTACGGACAGCTGGTATTGTGTCGGGTACTCAGAAGGGGAAAACCCTTGTATTATCTGGGAACGCCGGGGTTATATCTGGAGCAGGATAAGCAGGTTGCACTGATGTATGGATTCCAGAGCTTTGAATGCGACAATGAGCCTGCTGCAGAGGGAGATTTCGGTTACTATATGATTCAAGTGGAGCTTTAGCTAGAGTCCTTCTCCGTCAAAGGCGGGAATAAAGCTTTCGCTGACCGTGCCTCCCTCCTGGAAAAAGCCCAAGCGGATGCCGATGCGGTCGGCAAAGTCCAGTACCCGTTCATATTCTGCCGAAGTTACCTGGCAGCTAAGAATGGGATGGTCCGCCACCTGTTTAAGGGGAGTGTATTGATTCATAATACTGATATAGATTTGGTCCCCGTAGGTTTCGTGAAGATAGCGCAGGATTTTTTTGGAATCCTTGGTCTGTCCGGGCAATAATAAATGGCGGACGATGAGGCCCTTTTCCAGCAAACCGGTGTCTTCATTTAGTCGGGGAGCACCTACTTGACGGAACATTTCGCTGATGGCAACGGTAGCCACGGAGAAATAATCCGGTGCATTGGAAAAGGAGCTGCTAAGCGCAGAGGAGTAATATTTCAAATCCGGCAGGTAAATATCCACCAGACCCTCCAGCATGCGGAGGGTATCTGCGTATTCGTAGCTTCCGGTATTATATACAATGGGAATGGATAAGCCTTGGAGCCTGGCTGCTTCCAGGGCTTTTATAATATGCGGAATGAAATGACCGGCGGTGACCAGATTGATATTATGGGCACCTTTGGTCTGAAGCTCCAGACAAATTTCAGCCAGACGTTCAGTACTAATTTGGCGGCCTGTTTGTCCCAGAGCAATACTTCTGTTTTGGCAAAAGATACATTTCAAATTGCATCCGGAGAAAAAAATAGTACCTGAGCCACCGGTACCACTGATGACGGGTTCTTCCCAGGGGTGAAGAGCAGCCCTGGCCGCAGTGATGGCAGCAGGTTGTCCGCAGTAGCCGGACATATCCTTAGTGCGATTGACACCACAGTTTCTGGGGCAAAGTCTGCAATTTTCATACAGTGACATGTCCATGGCATTTCCTCCTGCAAAAATACAAATACCGCACACCGCCGGGTTGCGAACATGACTCCACCCAGTTTCCTTACGGCACATGGGAGGTTCTTCTTAGTGCTGCTTTGTTCCCAACCTGACACGGTTCGTAGATTCCCATTGCGTAAGACCGAGTTTCAACATCATGTCCACAAGAATCCGGACGATGCACGGCTCTATTAGTTTATCTGTTCCGGATTCGTTTGTCAAGGGGGAGAAAGTATGCTATACTACGGGTGCCTTAAGTGATTTTTATTTAACCTAAGATAAGGAGCATATTTTATGATGAATTATTTGAAAAAAGTAGGCTGGAAAAGAATTGTAATGACTGTGGTAGGAAATGTTTTCATTGGTCTGGGAATCGGTATCTTCCGTTTCGCGGCATTGGGTAACGACCCTTACACCGCCATGAATCTGTCTCTGGCTGTTTGCGTAGGATTATCTTATCCCGTATTTCAGATATTATTTAATCTCTGTGCCTTTGTGGTTCAGCTGATTTGGGGACGGGAGCTGATTGGTATCGGCACCATAGTAAATGCCTTTTTCCTGGGATATATCGTGGATTTCTTTTATCATGTATTGCTCTTATTGCCTTGGGCACCGGTGGTGTTATGGCAAAGTGTGCTTGTGGTGTGTATCGGAGTGATGATATGTAGCTTTGGCCTGTCCCTGTATCAGACTTCCCATGTGGGCGTGGCTCCTTACGATGCATTGTCTCTGATTACCCGGAAGAAGCTTCCTAAAATTCCTTATTTCTGGCACCGCATGTTTGATGATGCTCTGGCAGCCTTGATTAGCTTTATGAGTACCGGGTTTACCAATATCGGCATAGGTAGTTTGGTATCCGCTTTTGGCCTGGGGCCTGTGATTCATTTCTTTGATAAACATTTCAGTGAAAAGCTGCTTAAGGATGTGGAGTCTAAATAAGTTTTTATTGCAATCTAAAAAAAGTATGTTAAAATGATAACGACAATAGAATAGTGAGAGGTTTATTAATCGAAGAGGAGAAGAGCATTATGAGAAAAAAGCTTTTGAGCTATTTACTTATGGCATTTCTGACAATGGCTGCACTGGGCGGATGCGCAGGTGGCACAGGAGAGTCTTCGGGGGATAATTCCTCTAAGGAGCCGGTTTACGGCGGCTCCGTTGTTGTAGGCATACAACAGGATGTAGATAGTCTTGACCCACACAAAGCAACCGCGGCAGGAACTAAGGAGATTCTGTTTAACATTTTTGAAGGTCTGGTAAAGGCTGACGAAAATGGCAACTTGGTAAAAGCAATAGCTAGTGATTACACTATTTCTGAGGACGGATTGGTATATACCTTTACCCTCAGAGAGAATGTGAAATTCCATAATGGAAATGTAGTCACTGCAGAGGACGTAGAGTATTCATTGGAAAGAGCCTCCGGGCTTTTGGATGGAACACCTCTGATTTCGTCTTTAAAGACGCTTACAAGTGTAGACATTATTGATAATCAAACGGTTCAGGTAACAGTGGGCAGCGCCAATACAGAGCTGATTTACAGCTTTACGGCGGCTATCATTCCCAAAGGCAGTGGAGAGGATGAGCAGGCAGACCCCATTGGTACAGGACCGTTTTCTTTTGTTTCTTATACCCCCCAGGAGGGTATTGTGATAGCAAAGAACGCAGATTACTGGCAGGAAGGACTTCCCTATCTGGATGAGGTGAAGTTCAAGATTGTAAATAGTCCTGATACTGCATTGATGGATTTACAGGGCGGTTCCATTGATATTTATCCTTATCTGACCGATTCCCAGGCAGCAGAGGTGAAAAATACCGGTGATTTCCAGGTGTTGGCAGCACCTTCTGATGTGGTGCAGGCCCTGTTCCTGAATAATGCGGTGGAGCCCCTAAACAATGTAAAAGTGCGTCAGGCCATTTGTTATGCATTGGATAAGGAGTCCATTAATACCTTTGTAGCAGGGGGCAACGCGACCTTGGTTGGTTCTGCCATGTTACCTTCCTTGAAGGACTACTATGTGGAACTGAACGACGTGTATGGTACTACCGCCAATGTGGAGAAGGCCAAGGAACTGTTGAAGGATGCAGGCTATCCGGATGGATTTGACCTGAAAATTATGGTCCCCTCTAATTATGCATTCCACATGCAGACTGCCGAGGTAGCAGTGGAGCAGTTGAAGGCAGCAGGTATCAATGCAACCATTGATGCGGTAGAGTGGAATACTTGGCTTACCGAGTGTTATCAGGGACGTAATTACGAGGCTACCATCTGTGGCATTACCTGTGATATGACTCCCGGTTATTTACTAAACCGTTTCCAGACCGAGTCTTCCAAGAATTTTATCAATTTTAAGAATGCAGAGTATGATGCTGCTTACCTGAAAGCACAGGAGAGCCTGGACCTGAAGGAGAAGGCAGATTACTACGGTCAGCTGCAGAAGATTCTGGTAGAGGATGCAGGTACCGCATTTATTCAGGTGCCTCCCATTACCATTGCAATGAAAAAAGAACTGGGTGGATACAAATTCTACCCCATCTATGTACAGGACATGAGTACTGTATATTACACAAAATAGTATTAGAAAGGAAAGGCAGTCATGAAATATTTTATTAAAAAATTAGCTACTCTCATTATGACATTGTTTATTGTTTCTGTGGCTGCCTTTATCGCCTTTCAGATTATTCCCGGTGATGTGGTGACCTCCATTCTGGGTACGGAAGCCACTCCTGAGAGAGAAGTACAGCTTCGGCAGGAGCTGGGATTAGACCAGCCTCCGGTGAAGCGTTATTTCAGCTGGATGGTCGGTGTCCTGCAGGGAGACCTGGGCGTCAGCTATCGTTATTCTAAAAACATGAACGAGATGATGCCGGTGGCAGAGCTTATCGGGGATAAATTACCGGTGACCTTGTGGCTGGCAGCAATCTCGCTGATGCTGATTGTGGCAGTGTCCATTCCCTTGGGTGTATTTTGGGCAAAGAGCCGCAGTAAGGTGCTGGATGCAGTGCTGGGTGTCACTACCCAGACCGCTATGGCAGTACCGGCCTTTTTCTTAGGTATTTTAGTGACCTATTTATTCGGTATCTTTTTGAAATGGTTTACCCCCGGTGGTTATGTCAGCTATCAGGAAAATATGGGGGGCTTTTTAGGGTATTTGGTATTCCCGGCCATCTCCATTGCTATCCCTAAGATAGCAATGACGGCCCGGTTTTTGCGGAATTCTATGCTGACGGAAATGGATGCGGATTATGTGCGTACCGCCTACAGCAAGGGCTGTAGCGACAGACGGGTAATGTATGGGCATGTGCTTCGAAATGCCATGATGCCCGTGGTTACATTCTTGGGCATGATTATAGCAGAGATTATAGCAGGAAGTATTGTGGTGGAGCAGGTCTTTGGTTTGCCCGGTATCGGCAGATTGTTGATTAGTTCCATCTCTACCAGAGATTTTCCGGTGGTACAGATCCTGATTTTATATATTACCTTTGTGGTTATTTTTGTGTATTTTCTGGTGGATATACTGTATCGTATTATCGATCCCAGAATCAGCAGCAAGTAAGATACAGCGTTAACGGTAGATTTCAAGTGGGGTATTATATTCCATGAAAAAGCTTTTGAAGGATTTTAAAGGAAATAAATATTTCTGGGCAGGTCTGATAATGACGTTGCTCATATTGTTCCTGGCAGTGCTGGGCATTTTCTGGACCCCCTACAGTACCACGGAGATGTCCGCGGCAGAACGTTTTCAGGCCCCTTCCCTACGTCATTTATTTGGTACGGATAATTTTGGACGGGACATTTTTTCCAGAGTCATGAAGGGCATGGGGACCACTGTGCTGATCAGTACCTTGGTGGTGGTATGTGCCGGTGGAGCAGGTATCTTAATCGGAGCCCTGACCGGATACTTTGGCGGCATCGTGGATGAAATTGTAATGCGTATTACCGATGCGGTGAACGGATTTCCCAGTATTTTGCTGGGGTTGGTGATGATTAGCCTTTTAGGTAGTGGTCAGCATAATCTGATTATCTCCCTGTCCATTGTATTTACGCCCAGCTTTGTGCGTATTGTGCGAAGTGAATTTATCAAGCTGAGAGATGCGGATTATATTAAACGTGCCAGACTCATGGGCGTAGGAAATCTGCGAATTTTGTTTGTGCATATATTACCCAATATTTTTTCTGTGTTCTGGGTATCTATTATGATAGGTTTTAATAACGCTATACTGGCAGAGTCCGGTATGAGCTATCTGGGTATCGGCGTACAGCCTCCCGATGCCAGCTTGGGCAAGATGTTATCCGATGCCCAAGGGTATTTGATGACAGCTCCCTGGTATGCACTGGCTCCCGGTCTGTCCATTGTATGGATTGTGTTGGGTTTCTCGCTGCTCAGTGAGGGAATCAGGAGGTTGCAGGCATGATTAGGATAGAGAAACTGACTGTGGCCTTTGGCGATAACGAGGCAGTAAATGAATTAGATTTACAAATTGCAGACGGAGAAATATTAGGAATTGTAGGAGAATCCGGTTCCGGAAAATCTGTAACAGCCCTGTCTATTATGGGACTGTTGTCCCGGGAAGCTGCCATTACCGGCGGGCGCATTTATATGGGAGAGGATTTGCTCTTGCAGGCAGGGGTTCCCCAGGACAAGGAGATGCTGCGCCGCTATCAGGGTAGTCGTATGTCCATGGTATTCCAGGAGCCTATGACTTCCTTAAATCCCACTCAAAAGGTGGGCAAACAGGTGGATGAGGTACTGGAGTTGCACGGGCAGATGGAGCCCAAGGCACGTTATGATAAGGTGCTGGAGGCTTTCCGCAGTGTGGGTCTGAAGCATGTGGAGAAGGTCTATGACAGCTATCCCCATCAGCTGTCCGGGGGTATGCGCCAGCGTGTAATGATTGCCATGGCCATTATCCTGCAACCGGAGCTTTTGGTGGCGGATGAGCCCACTACAGCGTTGGATGTGCGGGTGCAGAATCAGATTATTGAGGTGCTGCGAGAGATTAATGAAAAGCAAAAGACCTCTATGCTGTTTATTACCCATGATTTGAATCTGGCAAGACGGATTTGTAACCGGATAGCGGTTATGAAGGATGGGCATCTGGTGGAAATCGGTTCTACAGAGGATATTTTTGAGCGTCCCCGGGAGGCTTATACCCGTAAGCTCATAGAAGCAGTACCCTCCAGAGTCAAAGTAAAAGAATTAGAGAATACCATACCTGTGGATGAACAGGGGCTGATTCTGGATGTAAAGCATTTGAATGTATATTATCAGGAGGGCAGTAACAGCCTTTTTGGTCAAAAGAAAAAACGCTGTGTAGTGGAGGACGCTACCTTTAGTCTGGAAAAGGGCGAGACCCTTGGTCTGGTAGGAGAAAGCGGTTGCGGAAAAACCTCCCTGTGTAAGGCGATTTTAGGTATGAATAGGTTGATTGATGGGGAAGTAAAGCACTTTTCACAGCGTCCCCAGATGGTATTTCAGGATCCTTACAGCAGTCTGAATCCGTCTAAGACCATTGGCTGGCTGTTGCAGGAGCCTCTGCGGGCAGCAGGCAGACTGGACCCGGAGCGGGCTATGACAAAGGCGGATATGGAGGCGGCAGCCTACGATATGCTGCACAAGATTGGTATTGCTGAAAAGTACTTTACCAGGAAGCCTTCCCAGCTATCCGGAGGACAACGTCAGCGTATCAGTATCGGGCAGGCACTGATTACCCGCCCCGGTCTGGTGATTGCGGATGAGCCGGTATCTGCACTGGATGTGACCATACAGGCACAGATTATGGAGCTGATGCAAAAGCTGCAGGAGGAATTGCAGTTATCCTATCTGTTTATCTCACATGACATTAATGTCATTTATAAGATGAGTGACCGTATTATGGTGATGAAGGATGGTAAAATTGTGGAAATCGGCGAGAAAGAGGAACTGTTTTATTATCCCAAGGAAGAGTATACAAAATTGCTTTTAAAGGAATCTTAAGGGAACAATGGAACCGGAGATTTTATAATAGGTGAAATAAACCCGCGTAAGGGGCATGCTTTGTGGATGTCCGGTGCGCGGGTTTTGTATTGGCCTTTTTTGCGTTATGGGATTGTCCGGTGTCGGTATTCCTATTCTGTCCCACATTCTTGCTCTGCCTGCACTTTGGCAAGGGCTTTTTCTTCTTTGTTGCGGATGCGCAGCTGCACAAAGAATTCTTTTAACATATCGCTGCACTGCTGTTCCAAGACACCCCGGGTGACCTGTACCTGATGATTAAATTCGGGCATTTCCAGAATATTGAGGATGGAGCCGCCACACCCTGCTTTGGGATTCATACACCCCATAACTACCTCCGGAATGCGGGCCTGGACAATGGCTCCGGCACACATCTGGCAGGGCTCCAAGGTTACGTAAAGAGTACAGTCCTCCAATCGCCAGTCACCAATCTTTTTGCTGGCCCGGTTGATAGCGGTGATTTCCGCATGGGCAAGGGTATTTTTATCAGTGTTACGGCGGTTGTAGCCTTTTCCAATGATTTCACCCTGATACACAATGATGCAGCCGATGGGAACTTCCCCCAGTTTGGCTGCTTTTCGGGCCTGTTTCAGAGCTTCTTTCATATATTTTTCGTGGATGGATGAGAGTCCTAAGGGGCTGTGATTGACTGCCATGGGTAAATATCCTTTTCTAATGCTTAAAATATTATACTAACGAGCTATATACAATTAGATTCCTTCTTAGTATAGTCAAAGAGGGGCTCTTCGTCAAATGCCATGGGGAAAACCTTGGCTTTCGGAATGAATTATGATAGAGTAGGAATAAGTGTTTGTGGTAAGTTTTGGGATGTATGAGAGAAGGAATGAGTGAATTTATGCGGATATGCGGTCTGAATAAAACTACATTATTGGATTATCCGGGACATGTGGCAGCCACAGTATTTACCGGCGGCTGTAATTTCCGTTGCCCTTACTGTCACAATAGCGACCTGGTGCTGGCTCCCGGCAATATACAGGAGATTCCCGGGCAAGAGCTGGAAGCATTTCTGACAAAGAGAAAAGGCGTATTACAGGGGATCTGTATTACCGGAGGAGAGCCTACCCTGCAAGGGGATTTGGCTGAGTTTATCCGATGGGTGAAGGGGTTTGGCTATTTGGTGAAACTGGATACCAATGGTTATCGTCCTCTGGTGTTGGAAAAGCTGCTTCAGGAGCAATTATTAGACTATGTGGCCATGGATATTAAGGCTTCCAAGGAGAATTATTCTCTTGCGGTGGGAATGGATGTGGAGCTTGAGGCCATTGAAGAAAGTGTGCGACTACTCCTGGGCAGCAAGATACCTTATGAATTCCGTACCACAGTGGTGAAGGGGATTCACAGGATAGAAGAGTTTGAACAGATTGGTCAGTGGCTGGCCGGAGCCGATGCTTATTATTTGCAGGCTTACCGGGAGAATGAGAAGGAGCTGATGAGAGTGACCGGAATAGAAAGAGTATTTGGAACATTTTCCAAGACAGAAATGGAGCAGATGCAGGCATTGGCTCAGAAATATATTTCTATGGTAGGTATTCGTGGTTTGGACTAGGTTGACCGATGGAAATGCTGCCGGGAAAGTGCGTGTTGCGTGCTATGGAGTGAAAGGATAAGTAAGAAATATGGATTTACGTAAGAAATTAATCGGCGATGGAGCCTTTTATAAAATGGTATTGACGGTGGCAATACCTGTTATTGTGCAGAATGGAATTACGAATTTTGTAGGTCTATTGGATAATATTATGGTGGGGCGTTTGGGTACGGAGCAAATGTCCGGTATTGCTATTGTAAATCAGTTGATGCTGGTTTTTAACCTGGCAATTTTTGGAGCGGTATCCGGTGCCGGTATTTTTTGTGCCCAATTTTTTGGCTCGGGAGATATGAAAGGCGTAAAGCACACTTTCCGTTATAAATTGTATATTTGTGTAGCGATTGTGCTCTTGGGCGGTTTTATTCTGGCAGGCTTTAGCGAGCCGTTGATTCAGTTATACCTCCATGGAGAGAATAATACTGCGGCGTTGGAAGCTACTTTACTCTATGCCCGGAAATATTTAAAGGTGATTTTGTGGAGCCTTCTGCCCTTTGGTCTGGAGGCGGTGTATAGCAGTACCCTTCGAGAGAGCGGAGAGACCCGGGCGCCCATGGTGGCGGGCATTGTAGCAGTACTGGTGAATCTGGTACTGAATTATCTATTGATTTTTGGCATGTACGGATTCCCCAAGCTGGGTGTGGAAGGGGCTGCCATTGCTACGGTTATCTCCCGTTATGTGCAGGTATTGGTGGTGATTTTATGGACTCATGCCAACCGGGAGAAAATGTCCTTTATTCAGGGGATTTATAAGAAGTGGAGTATACCGGGCAGTCTGGCATGGAAGATTACCTTAAAGGGTATGCCACTGATGCTCAATGAGATTTTGTGGTCTGCAGGTATTGCCATGCAGATGCAGTGCTATTCCAGGCGGGGACTGGATGCTGTGGCGGGCATGAATATCTCCAGTACCATTACCAATCTGTTTAATATCGTATTTATGGCTATGGGTAGTGCCATTGCTATTATTGTGGGACAGCTGTTAGGAGCAGGTAAGATGGAGGAGGCTAGGGATACAGACACTAAGCTCATTGCGTTTTCTGTATTTTCCTGCGTTGTGATGGGAGGCCTATTGATGTTGTCGGCACCTTTATTCCCCATGATGTATAATACCAGTGAGCAGGTGCGCACACTGGCCACCGCATTTATCAGGATTTCGGCAGCCTGTATGCCTCTGCATGCCTTTGCCCACGCGTCCTATTTTACACTCCGTTCCGGAGGGAAGACATTGATTACCTTTGTGTTTGACAGCGTCTATTTGTGGGGAATCAGCGTGTCCCTGGCCTTTGTGCTCAGCCGTTATACTTCATTGCCCATTGTACCTCTGTATCTGGCTTGCCAGTTGATTGATATTGTAAAATGTGTGGTAGGCTTTATTCTGATTAAAAAGGGTGTGTGGATGAATAATCTTATTGGGGAAAAGCGTGACTAAGCCTTCACCTCATTGGGACTATCTAAACCGGCTCGGAAGCACAGTGCATTTTCCAGAGTGGTTTCAGCGATGGCGGACAGTGCTTCGGTAGTAAAAAATCCCTGATGGGAGGTAATCATCACATTGGGGAAGGATAGGAGTCTGGCAGTGACAGAGTGTTCCAGGATTTCTTCGGAGCGGTCCTCGAATACATTGTTGGTCTCCTCTTCATATACGTCCAGTCCTACGCCGGCAAATTTTAACATCCGGATACCCTCAATCAAATCCTCTGTTTTTACCAGAGCACCTCTGGAGGTGTTTACCAGGATGACGCCATCCCTCATTTTTTTGATGGTGTCCAGGTTAATAATGTGTTTGGTG
This sequence comes from Lachnospiraceae bacterium, assembly GCA_017473445.1. GTDB lineage: Bacteria > Bacillota > Clostridia > Lachnospirales > Lachnospiraceae > Acetatifactor. The sequence continues at coordinate 11,628 of JAFUKS010000223.1, read as the reverse complement.
GCGTCTGTGAGAGGGCAATGAAGGGAAATTAGGTCGCTTTGTGCCAGCAGCTCCTCCAGGGACACATATTTAACAAGGTTTTTCAGACTTTCATTGGGATATAAATCGTAGGCCAGGACGTCCATACCAAAGCCGTGACAAATGCGGCACATGACGGCACCGATTTTTCCGGTTCCGATGATGCCGGCGGTTTTTTGATAAAAGTTGAATCCCATGAGACCGCTTAAACTGAAGTCGTTTTCCCGGACCTTGTTATAAGCCTTGTGCAAGCGTCTGTTGCAGGCCAGTGCCAGTGCCATGGCGTGCTCCGCCACTGCCTCGGGTGAATATCCGGGAACAGTCATGACACGCATGTCATAATTGTGGGCGGCTTCCAAATCTACATTATTGTAGCCGGCACAGCGCATGAGAATCAGTTTGATGCCCTGCTGATGCAGGATTTCCAGGGTTTCCTTACCCAGGTCACTGCTGACAAAGGCGCAAATGCCGTCAAATCCCTCAGCCAGAGTGGCGGTGCGGGGGTCAATATCTGATTTGGTATATTCGATTTTTATATCGGGGTATTGGGCCAAAAGTCGTTCAAAGGATTGGATATCATAGCTTTTGGCATCATAAAACAGTATTTTCATAGGCACCTCCGTTGGTTGTTTTGATTATATTATACACATTTTTTCGATGATAATACCGATAAAACGGAAGCAAGAAGGAAAGGAAGTATGAAAATGAAAGAAGATATGAAACAGACAGAAGGTTCTGCACGACTGGGATTGATAAGTGCTATGTTTTTATTTGGTACGATAGGAATTTTTGTCAGATATATCCCGCTGCCCTCCAGTGTGCTTGCACTGGTACGTGGGGTGGTGGGTACCTTATTTCTGCTTCTATTTCTGAAAATAAAAAAGCAGCCCCTGGACAAAGGAGCGATCAAAGCGAATCTGTGGGTTCTGTGTCTATCCGGTGCTTTTATCGGCGTGAATTGGATGCTGCTTTTCGAAGCTTATCGGTATACCACTGTGGCCACTGCCACCCTATGCTATTATCTGGCACCGGTATTTGTGATTGTGGCAGCCCCCATTGTGCTAAAGGAGAAAAACTCACTGAAAAAATGGATTTGCGCATTGATTGCATTGGTGGGTATGGTGTTTGTCTCCGGCGTGGCGGAAGGTGGTATTCCTACCCTGGGAGAGTTGAGGGGTGTAATGCTGGGAGTTGGTGCGGCAGTATTTTATGCTTCTGTTATGCTTTTGAACAAGAAGTTAAAGCCCATAGGGGCTTATGATAAGACCATACTGCAGCTGGCAGCGGCGGCAGTAGTCATCCTGCCCTATGCTCTGTTTACGGAAAATGTGACGGCTCTGGATTGGAATCCATTGTCCGTGTGCATGCTGGCAGTGGTGGGTATCGTTCACACAGGTATTGCCTATGCCCTGTATTTTGGTTCCATGACCCACCTGAAGGCCCACACCATTGCGATTTTCAGTTATGTGGACCCTGTGGTAGCGATTATCTTATCTGCTTTGATCCTGAGAGAGAGCCTGACACCTTTGGGAATCGTAGGTGCGATACTCATCTTGGGTTCCACCCTGGTCAGTGAACTGGGAGAGTAATGCCTTCGCTATTGTTTTGTTGTCGCCGGAAAGCGGCGTGATTATAGGAGGGTTTGCCTTTGGCGGAAGACTCATCCGATATTACATAGCATCGCCAGCAAAGGTATTACATGCAGGTATTGTCCTTTGATGCGATAGAGCGATTCCTTTTCTTGTTTTTTAAGTAAATATTCATGCAAGTCTTTTTGGATGCAGGCGTTCACCGTTGTTTCAGATAATTCACATTCTGCAACAATTTGGGGGATGCCTGCATATGTTTCTTCAGAAGCGATGGTTAGCTGATAAATGCCAAGAAAAGTCTTCAAGCTGTTCGCATTCCCAAGGCTTTGCAATACAGAACAAATAAAATGGATATGTGGATTGTTGAGCTGCAGGTTTTTATTGGCGGAAAAGAACACGGATGCCATACGCATTTGTGTGGTGATTTCCGGCAGATGTATACCGGATAATCCCCACTCTCCTTCACTGGCATGAAGAACGGCATCTTCTGTGTCCCAGCCCGGATTGCCTGCACCCGGGGCAGTCATTTCCTTGGAAAAGAGAATGGCATGCAGGGTACAGGCTATTTTCAGTGCCAATTGCGCATCCTCCGGCGTCGGTAGCTCCTGAATCATATTCCGTAGCAACAATAGGATGTCCTGGGAAGTATCGGCAGGCTTGTATCCCATCAACTCATCAATACTCACTGCAAAGTATTCTGCCAGCTGTGGCAGCAACTGGATATCCGGACAGCTTTGTCCCGACTCCCATTTACTCACTGCCTGATTGGAAATGCCAAATTCTTTGGCTAACTCATCCTGGGTAATTCCCCGACTTTTCCTCAAAAATGCAATCTGTTCATTCAACTTTATACTCATGCTGTTAAGCCTCCGTCAATGTCTTGATGTTTCCGGTTCATGTTTTCATCATAAATAACTCCTGCGTAAATTACAATGACTTGTTAGTTTGACGTGCTTGGAACGCATCCAACTGATGGTTGGATGTGTTGAATGATGGAGCATGACTTATTCCTTATTGCCAAGAAGAACATAACGTGACACACGTGTCATTATACTAAATCATATATATTACAGATTCTAGATGCAAAAATAGTATCCCTATATACAACAAAAGCATACAGAATTACCTATATACAAGTTTCTGTACGCCTAATTTTTCTTCGATATACCAAAAACCAAACATAACAAATCGCAATATAAAAAATGCAGCATCTAGATAACTGTAATAAAGTAATTCTGTCTGCTACAATACCTCCCCAGTCCGCAAAGTAAGCATCCAGATATGCAAAAAAGCGGACTTTTGTCCGCTGTAATTACACTTCCCCATGTCCTCTGTATCCATAACTTGCTTTAGGGTAGGAAGAGGGGCTATTATATGTTCTGGTTATGGGTACTTGAAAAACGTCGTCACTTAATGAGGTATAGCACATTGAAAATGTGCTCGAATTTAGTGACGTGACGATTTTTCATGTAGTGAAAACGTGCCCATAACAGAATATATAATAGCCCCTCTTCCGGAACTAATACAGCTAGCGGAGGGCATGGGATTCGAACCCACGGTGCCGCAAGGCACACGGCTTTTCGAGAGCCGCACCTTAAACCACTCGGACAACCCTCCATAAAGTGCTTACAAGCATTAATTTTAGAATAAAAAACTCACTTTGGCAACCTTTATTTTATAATGAAAATATTGTGTTGCCGTTTTAATTGGGGTATACTAGTACTATGCGGTTACGCAATAAGAACAAAGTATCCCGTTTTCATAGACGGATGGCGGAATGGAGGACTTATGAAGAGAATCGGTATGTTAACAAGCGGCGGCGATTGTCAGGCGTTGAATGCAGCTATGCGTGGTGTGGTTAAGACCTTGTGTCATAGTAAGGAAGAGGTGGAAATCTACGGTTTTCTGGATGGTTACAGGGGACTGATTTACGGCAATTTCCAAATGCTTACCGGAAATGATTTTTCCGGTATATTGACCAAAGGCGGCACCATTTTAGGCACCTCCCGTACTCCCTTCAAGACCATTCAGGACCCGGATGAGAACGGATTGAATAAAGTAGAAGCTATGAAACAGAATTATCACAAATTACAGTTGGATTGTTTGGTTATCTTAGGTGGTAACGGTACCCATAAGACTGCCAATCTGCTTCGTAAAGAAGGGTTGAATGTGGTGACTTTGCCCAAGACCATAGACAATGATTTGTGGGGGACCGATATGACCTTTGGTTTCCAAAGTGCAGTGGATATTGCTACGGATGCCATTGATTGTATTCATACCACTGCAGCTTCCCATGGCCGTGTATTTATTGTGGAGGTAATGGGCCACAAGGTGGGATGGTTGACACTGAATGCAGGTATTGCATCCGGTGCAGACATTATTCTGTTGCCCGAGATTCCCTATGATATTGATAGGGTCATTGATAAGATTGAAGAACGCGACAAAAACGGCAGCCGTTTTACTATTATTGCGGTGGCAGAAGGTGCTATTTCCAAAAAGGATGCTAAGCTGTCCAAGAAGGAATTGAAGGAAAAAATCAAGAACCGTCCGTATCCGTCCGTTTCCTATGAAATTGCTGCTAAGATTCAGGAGAAGACCGGACGTGAAGTGCGGGTAACTGTACCCGGACATATGCAGCGAGGCGGAAGTCCTTGCCCTTATGACCGTGTATTTGCCAGCAGACTGGGCTCCGAAGCGGGCAAACTGATTTTGGAAAATGAATACGGCTTCATGGTAGGTTATAAAAATCGTGAAATTGTCAGAGTGCCCCTGGAAGAGGTGGCAGGCAAGCTGAAGATGGTGGACCCGGATGCGAGCATTGTAAAAGAAGCAAAGCTGCTGGGTATCAGCTTCGGTGATTAAGATAGAGATAGAAGAGGAAGATAGATTATGTCGTATACAGCGCTATACAGAAAGTTTCGGCCGGATACCTTTGAATCGGTAAAGGGACAGGATCATATTGTGACGACGCTGACCAATCAGCTGAAGGCTAACCGTATCGGACATGCCTACCTGTTCACCGGTACCAGAGGTACGGGCAAGACCAGTGTAGCCAAGATTTTTGCCAAGACGGTAAACTGCGAGAATCCCACAGAAATGGGGCCCTGCGGGGAGTGCCGGATATGTAAGGCCATTGCTGCGGGTGCCAGCATGAATGTGATAGAGATTGATGCAGCTTCCAATAACGGTGTAGACAATATCCGTGAGATTGTGGACGAGGTATCCTATTCCCCGGCAGAGGGAAAATATAAGGTGTATATCATTGACGAGGTGCATATGCTCTCCATAGGAGCATTTAATGCATTACTCAAGACCTTGGAGGAGCCCCCTTCCTATGTAATATTTATTCTTGCTACTACAGAGGTACACAAGCTTCCCATTACGATATTATCTAGATGTCAAAGATATGATTTTAAGCGTATTTCCATTGACACCATTGCAGAGCGTATGCAGGAACTGGTGAATGCCGAGGGTGTGCAGGTGGAGGACAAGGCACTCCGGTATATTGCCAAAGCAGCAGACGGTTCCATGCGAGATGCATTGAGTCTTTTGGACCAGTGTATTGCATTCCACCTAGGCAAGGAATTGACCTACGATAAGGTGCTGGATGTGTTGGGAGCAGTAGATACGGAAGTGTTTAGCAGATTGCTCCGTCATGTGCTGGACCGTAATGTGCTGGGCTGTGTGCAGTTGTTGGAAGAGATTGTGATGCAGGGCCGGGAGTTGACCCAGTTTGTAACAGATTTCACATGGTATCTGCGGAATCTCATGTTGGTACAGTCCTCTGATCATTTGGAAGATGTAATTGATATGTCCACGGACAATTTGCAACGTCTGAAGGAAGAATCCCGGATGCTGGATATGGATCGGATTATTAGATTCATTCATATTTTTTCCGAATTATCCGGACAGATTAAATATGCTACCCAGAAACGTATTCTGGTAGAAATTGCATTAATTAAATTGTGTAAGCCTGATATGGAGACCAATCAGGAAGCACTCATTGACCGTGTCCGCCAGGTAGAGGAGAAGGTGGAACAGGGAGGCATGGTATCCCCGGAGATGCTACAGGCTGCTATGAAGGCAGGAGGCACGGGCGCAGCGGTAGATGTTTCAAGGCCCAAGCCCCAGATGCCCAAGGCGGTACCGGAGGATGTGCAGGAAGTGGTATCCCGATGGTCGGTTATATTAAATCAAGCTGAGAACCCTATGAAGACTTATATGAAGGGGATGCATCTGAGCCTGGGGGGTGACGGTAAACTGCTGATTGTTCTGGAGGATGGTCTGGGGGCAGAGTATTTTAGCCCGGACAGTGGACACAAGGAACAGCTTGAGCAGCTGGTGTCAGAGACAGTGGGTAAACAGGTGGATATAAATATCCAGGTGGCCCAATCCAGACAGGAAATAGAGAATAATTTCCCGGACCTGCGACAATTTGTGAAGTGTGAAGTGGAAGAAGAGGATGATGCAGAGCCCTGGTAGGAAATTATCGCTTGCGGTGTTTTTCGCCCTAGTGTATAGTGAATAAAGAAATATTTGGTAATTTGGAGGATTTTGTAATGGCAAAACGTGGAGGTTTTCCCGGTGGCGGAATGCCCGGTAACATGAGTAACCTGATGAAGCAGGCACAGAGAATGCAGAGACAGATGGAGGAAGGCCAGAAGGAGCTGGAGACCAAGGAGTTTACTGCAGCAGCAGGGGGCGGTGCAGTAGAAGTGACTGTAAACGGCAAAAAGGAGATTGTCAGCGTGAAGCTCTCTGAAGAGGTAGTGGACCCTGAGGATATTGAAATGCTGCAGGATTTAATCGTAGCAGCTACCAATGAGGCACTTCGTCAGGCAGAGGAAGCCGGTGCTGCACTGATGGGTAATCTGACCGGTGGATTCGGAGGAGGCTTTCCTTTCTAATGGAGCTTTATAGCGGACATATTACAAAGTTAATAGATGAACTGGCGGCGTTGCCGGGCATTGGAAATAAGACTGCCCAGCGCTTGGCTTTCCACTTGATTAATATGCCACAGGACAAGGTAAACCGCCTGGCCACGGCTATTGTGGATGCTAAGGCCAATGTGCAGTACTGTAAGGAATGCTACACGTTGACAGACAAGGAGATTTGTCCGGTATGTGCCAATCAGAGCCGTAATCACCGCTTGATTATGGTAGTAGAGAATACCCGAGACTTGGCTGCTTATGAAAAGACCGGCAAGTATGAGGGGGTGTACCATGTACTTCATGGGGCAATTTCTCCCATGATTGGTATTGGCCCCGGCGATATTAAGCTAAAGGAACTGGTAGAGCGCTTACAGGGAGATGTGGACGAGGTGATTATTGCCACCAATTCCAGTCTGGAAGGGGAAACCACCGCCATGTATATCAGTAAGCTGATTAAGCCCACCGGCATCAAGGTGACCAGAATTGCCAGCGGTGTGCCGGTAGGCGGAGATTTGGAATATATTGATGAAGTGACTTTGCTTCGCGCATTAGAGGGCAGAGTTGAAATTTAAGAAAGGACAGGTAACAATATGGCAGTAGAAAAGAAAGCATTTGGAACAAGTGCAGAGGGCAAGGAAATTTGGATGTACACCCTAACAAACAGTAAGGGTATGGAAGTAGAACTGACCAATCTGGGTGCTATTATCGTAAAGCTGGTGGTTCCTGATAAGCGGGGACAGATGGCAGATGTGGTGCTGGGGTTTGATACGGCGGCAGAGTACGGTGTGAATGGCAGCTTTTTTGGTGCAGTGATTGGTCCCAGTGCCAACCGTATTGCGGATGCATCCTTTGAGATTGATGGTGTGAGCTATCAGCTGGATGTGAATGATGGCAAAAATAACTTACATAGCCATATTGATAAGGGTTATCATAAGCTGGTATGGGATGCCCAAGAATGTGACAATAGTGTCATTTTCACTCTGGAAGATGCAGATGGTAATATGGGCTTTCCCGGCAATAAAAAGGTATCCGTAACCTATACCTTAGATGAAAATAATGCACTTACTCTTCATTATCATGGCACCAGTGATCAGAAAACAGTTCTGAATCTGACCAATCATACATATTTTAATTTAGACGGACACGATAGTGGTGACATCGAGGACCATGTGTTGTGGTTGAACTGCTCCTGCTACACCCCGGTAGTAGAGGGGGCAATTCCTACAGGAGAGATTGCATCCGTCAAGGGCACACCTATGGACTTTACCGTAGCGAAGAAGGTGGGACGGGATATTGGTGCAGATTTTGAGCAGTTGGGCTTGACCGGCGGCTATGATCATAACTGGGTAATTGATGGGGCCAATGGAGAGATGGTACATTTTGCAACTGTTAAGAGTGCTAAGAGTGGCCGCGTGATGAAGGCTTATACCAATTTGCCCGGTGTGCAGTTCTATGCAGGTAATTTTATTGCAACCCAGCAGGGTAAGGGTGGCGTGACCTACACCAAGAGAAATGGTTTATGTCTGGAGACCCAGTATTATCCGGATACTGTTCATAGGGACAATTTCCCTTCTTGCATCTTTGGCGCAGGAAAAGAATATGATTCTGTAACGGTATATCAGTTTGAAACAGAGTAAAACGCAAATAAAGTCGATTTTTTTTCAATTACAATAGACAAATAATGCTAAAAACACCTCCCCTGTCCGTGATATATTCATGGAAAACGGCGCGGGAGGTGTTCTTTTTATGGTTTTACCCAGAAATATTACGCAAATAGGTGAGATAAACAGTAACTGCAAGGTCTATGTGGAGGACTATGTGGTTTCTTATATTAAACAGGTCAATCAGTTGGCTTTGGACAAGCCCATGGCAGTAGCGGTTTATGGCATTAAAAAGGAAGAGGACGGTGTGGATTATTTATTTCTGTATGGAGGTGCCCAACTGGACTATTTATGCAGGGAATGTAGACATCTGTCTCAAGCCCAGTTACAGGAGATAGACCGAAACAGAAAGAAATATTTTCAGGAGTATTCCTTTTTGGGCTATTGTCTTTTGTCTGGAGAGATGGTGGAAGGCTTTTACATATATGAACAAGGCATATGCCGTTATACGGCCGGTTATGCCAGGTTTTATGAAAAAAATGACGCCATGCTGGCATTTATGTTGGATAACCGGGCTATTCAGGTAACTCCCGAGGTGGTGGATGAGACCAAATATGAGATAGCCAGAAACCGACAGGAAGAACGAAAGCGGAAGCTGGAAGAAGAGGAATTGGTTCCTCGGAGAGCACGTGAAAGTAAAGAGACGCCGGAGAGGATTCCATTGAGCTTTCAGTATCGTTTTGCAAAGGGAGCAGTAGCGGCAGTATTTTGTCTGGTGTGTGTATTGGCATTGGTGCTGGTATCTCAACAACAGGAGGGAAACGGAAATCTTTTTAGTGCCCAGACCTGGAAAGAATTGGGAGGTCTGCTGGGCGGTGAAGAAAAAGAGTCAGGGGAGCAACCGGTCAGTTCCGGGCAAGTGGACAAGCTGGTTATTGAAGAAAAATTAAATCAGGCAATCCTAGCAGAAAATAGTGAATCTGCAAATGAAGTGGCAATGGCCGTGGAGGTGTCAGAGAGTATTGAGGTATCTCAGACCCCAGAAACTTCCATACCGGAGCAAATATCTACTTCTGAGGCTGCCATAATAGAAACGATGGAATCCTTGGAGCCGAGTGCGGAAGCTACTGTATCCCAAGAGGTGGAAGCGGAAACACTGGAAGGTATCAAGGAGCCAATGGAGGAAACGGTTGATGCTCCGATAAACACGCCGGAGATTGTGGCAGAAAGTACTGCTCCCAAGGAGCAAGAGGCAGTGAATAGCGGGGAAGTAGTACAGCTTACTTCTTATACCATTATGTCGGGAGACACCCTTATTGGCATCAGTACCCGTATGTACGGAACGGAATTTATGGTAAAGGAGATTTGTAAAATAAATAATATCAGCAATCCGGATGATATTAAGGTTGGTGCAAAAATTTTGTTGCCCTAGAGGTTTTCATATATGTTATAATTCTGTATAATAAAAGTGCATGAAAAGATACAAAGGAACCCTTATAGGGATAAATGATAAAGAGGTTGACATGGCAGACATCAAAGTAGTAAAAAGCCGGGAAAAGAGACAAGAGGATTATCGGGACAAGATATTTAAATATAAGTTGACCAACATCTATCGGTTCATTTTGTTACTGTTGGTATTCGCGGCTGTAATCGCCATTATTGCAGTCCAATACCGGAACCATGTGTATACCGGATACACGATAGTATCTACCACGTCCCGGCAGAAGGGGAGTGGAGCGGTTACCATGCGTCTGGGCAATTCGGTACTCACTTATAGCAAGGATGGCTCCAATTGTATCAATCAAGAGGGCGAAGTGGTATGGAACCAGACTTTTCAAATGCAGGACATAGACGTGGCTGTGAGTAATCATGTTTCGGCCATCAGCAGTTATAACGGCACGCAGATTTATGTACAGAGCGATAAAGAGAGTATGGGAGTTATTGAGACTACTATGCCCATTCGCGATGTAGCAGTGGCGGACAACGGGAGGGTGACGGCAGTACTGGCTGATACAGATGTGGCTTGGCTCATTACTTACAATAAGGATGGAACTGTGGAATTTACCGGACAGGCTCATATGCAAAATAGCGGATATCCGGTGGCAATTTCCCTTTCTCCCAACGGAGAGAAGCTAGCAGTGAGCTACATCTATTTGGATGCAGGTACTGTAAAGAGCCATGTGGCTTTTTACAATTTTGGTGATGTGGGAAGTAATTACAGCGATTATCTGATTAGTACCTATACCCATCCGGAAGCAGTGATACCATATATTCAATTTATGAATGATACCACCTCCTTTGCAGTGGGAGATGACAGGCTGGTGTTTTATATAGGTTCACAGAAGCCTGTTGAAAGCCAGAAACATTTTTACTCTGAGGAAATTCGCTCCGTGTACTATAATGAAGAATACGTAGGTCTTGTGGTGAATTCAGACCTATCCGAGTATCGTTATCGCTTGGATGTGTTTAATTCCCAGGGTGAAAAAGTGAATAACTTCTATTTTGATATGGAGTACAGAGAAGTATTCTTTGAAAAAAACAGCTTTGTAATTTATAATGAATCGGAGTGTCTGATAATGAATATGGATGGCTTAGAGAAGTTCCGCGGAGAATTCGGCGGTGCGGTGGAGATGATGCTTCCCACGGGAAAAGCTTACCGATATGTATTGGTAACGGGCAGCTCGCTGGATACGATACAGCTAAACTAGTGCGGGAAGGCACAAGGAGGATACATATGAATATATTATTGATTATTGTTTTGGCGTTACTGGTGTTTAATGTGGTAACGGGATATAAAAAAGGCTTTGTGAAAGCACTGGTATCATTTATATCATTGATAGTACTGGGAATTGTTGCAGTGCTTGTGATTAATGGTATTCATGGTTATGTGGAGGGTGATTTCCTGACTGTGTTAATTATGGTGGCACTATTGGTGGTTATAAGCGTAGTACATCATGTGATTAATTTTGTATTGTTACCTGCAAAGCTGCTCAGTAAGCTACCCATTGTCAGCTGGCTGAATCAGCTGCTGGGTATTGTGTTTGGTATACTACAGACCTTGCTGATGGTGTGGATTGTATATGCGGGAGTTCTTCTGCTGGATTTGGGAATGGTAGAACAGTTAATTGTTACTGCTACGCAGGAAAATGAATTTCTTAGTTGGCTTTATAAGAATAATTATCTGTTAGCTTTGATGCAGATGCTTTTAGGATAGTATATAGTTGTATAAGGTAATAGAGCAAGGAGTTGATTTCATTGCAAATCAACTCCTTTTTTATGAAAAAGAATTCCTTTTAATTTGTCAAAAAAGGTAGTTGACAATTCTTATGACGGTGTGCTATTATAGCATTCGCCCGCTGAAAAGCAGGGCGCTCAGTTACAAAAAATAACTGAGAAAAATAAAAAAAGGTGTTGACAAGAAAGAGCACACGTGATAAGATATCAGAGTTGTCGCTCGAAATTGAGAGACACATGCGATGCGGTGCATCG
>JAFUKS010000222.1 GCA_017473445.1 Lachnospiraceae bacterium | reverse complement strand
GCATCCTCTCCAAAGCTTTCTGCACAGGTAAATAATCCCACATCCGTATAAAGCTTTGCAGTTGCATCATTATAATTACCGGTACCCAAATGGATATATCTACGGATACCGTCCTCTTCCTTACGAACAACAAGTGTTATTTTACTATGGGTCTTCAGTCCCACCAGACCGTAAATAACATGACAACCAGCCTTCTCCAGCTTACGGGCCCATACAATATTATTCTCTTCATCGAAGCGCGCCTACAGCTCCACCAGTACATTAACCTGCTAACCAGTCTACGCTGCCTTGCCCAAAGCTGCAATAATGGGAGAATTGCCGCTGACGCGATAAAGAGTATGCTTAATCGCCAGTACCTCCGGGTCCTTTGCTGCCTGACGGATAAATTCCACCACCGGCTCAAAGGTCTGATAGGGATGGTGAAGCAAAATATCTCCCTTACGGATTTCCTCAAAAATGTCACAATCCGGCGGCAATTGAGGTACCATCTGAGGGGTATACTTAGGCGTCTTCAGATGTTCAAAGCCATCCATTCCATATACCTTCATCATAACGGTCAAATCTAACGGGCCATCAATTTCATAAATATTCTCCGTATCCAGAGAAAGCTCCTTTTTCAGAATCTTTAACAGCTGCTTATGGGCACCTGTTTCAATTTCCAAACGGATTGCCTCTCCCCACTGCCGCTTCTTAATCTGCTTTTCAATTTCCTTCAGCAGATCCTCTGCCTCATCCTCATCAATGGTCAAATCCGCATTACGCATGATTCGATAGGGATGAGCACAAACCACCGTGTAATTGAGAAACAATCGGGGCATATTACGCTCAATAATTTCCTCCAGAAAAATAATCTTTTTGACAGATCCCTGACTGGGTAAAAAAACAATTCGATTGAGCACACTGGGTACTTGTACGGTAGCAAATTCTGTATCCTTTTCTCCCTTTTTCTGAAGCAACGCTCCAATATTCAGGGATTTATTTCGAATCAGCGGAAAGGGTCTGGAGGAATCCACTGCCATAGGGGTCAACACGGGATATACATTTTCCTCAAAATATTTATCCACATAAGCAGCATCCTCTTGGCTCAACTCCTCATGATGCTCCACAATTTGTAATCCATTTTTTTCAAGCAGGGGAAGCAGGGACTTATTGTAGGTACTGTACTGTAAATCCACCAGTCTGTGAATCTCCGCAGCCAAACGTTCCAGCTGCTCACCGGGAGTCAAGCCTGCAATATCCGGTTTCTCGCATTTTGCATGAATCAGGTCCTTCAGGGATGCAATACGCACCATGAAAAATTCATCCAGATTGGAGGATGTAATACTAAGGAATTTCAGACGCTCAAACAGAGGGATGCTCTTATCCCGGGCTTCATTCAATACCCGATTATCAAAAAGAATCCAACTCAACTCTCGATTCATATAATATTCCGGCAAATAAAATTTCTGGTCAATCATGGTTTATCTTCCTTTCCTGGGTGACTAACGGACAATTAGAAATTCTTTTTCTGCTTGAAAATCGGTTCTATGCTAAATACCTCCCGGAAGAAGGTGACACTATTCTCAAAATAGCGTTTTTCCAAGGTCACATCCTCCATAGTATCTGCGGAAAGAATCAACCGGTCATCCTTTAACATTGCTTTTATGGTCTTTAGCTTCTGCTTATGACTGCGATCCAAGCTATTGGCCAAACGCAAAATAGCAGTAAGCTTGGCAATGGTCAGATAGCTTTGCCGGTCCACACTGCCGGTTAAGGAATTCATGCTGCCCTGCCCCATATAGACAAATTTACTGTGATTGAACCTTACCACATTAGCTACCAGTTCCCGTTCTGCATGAGACAAACCAATCATCTCCGTAGCCATAATGATATTGTAAGAATTCTCACCAATATTAGTAAGACTGATAAACTTGCCACAGTCATGCAAAATCGCTGCAATACGCAAATACAACCGTTCTCTCTTACCCAAGCCGTGAAGCTTTTTCATGCTGTCAAAGATGGTGGTGGTAATATGGTCCATGGTCTCCGCACGCTTCCTGCTACCCATATATCTTTTACTGATATTCATGGCACAGGCTATAATATCCTGTTCAAAATCGTGTATATCCTTTAGAAGCTTATGTTTCTCCGCATATTCATAAGCAATACCATCACTCAAAGTCACACCGGGAAAATAAATCCGTTCCGCCCCGGTCATTTTCGCAATCCGTTGAATTAGTACCGCACTGATAAATGCCAAAGGAAGCATTTCCTCTGCAATATCCATTTTATATGCCATCTTATCCAATTGATGCACCCGAAGCATTTGCAAAAAGGACTCTACGCCTTCCGGTGTCATACACATATCATCTGTTATTTTAATATCTCCCAGCTTCTCACTGGTCTTTGCCAGCTTTACCACCCAGGGTGCAATATAATCATCTACCACAATAATATTCTTGATTTCCCTATCCTTCAGATATAGCTTTTTATAGGTAGAAAGCTGAGCCATGGCCATCTCTTCAATAAGACTCTCGTACTGGGTATTTTTGGCGGCGGCATGCTTTAAATACTCTTGAATACGGAGTACTCCCAATTTCAGATTCTGGGTGGATACCAGCGTATCATTATCAAACTGTGACAGCTGGATACTACCGCCACCGATATCCAATACCGCGGTTTTTTCTTCAATAATTCTTTGAAAAGCTTCCCCCTTGGAAGCAATGGATTTATAATCCAGGAAACGCTGTTCTGAATTGCTGAGCACAGACAATTGCATACCGGTGCGTTGGGCAATCTGGTCCAGTATGATGGTACAGTTCTCCATCTCACGGATTGCACTGGTACCATAGGCCCGATAAGCCTCCACCTTGTAGGCTTTCATAATATCCATAAATTCCTTCAGGGTCCGGCATAGTTCGTCCATCTTTTCATGACTGATACGGCCCTTTGCATAGGTATCACTGCCAAGATCCAGCTTGCGGCCGATATAATCAATCTCCCGCATATGATTCTTGCGGTCAAACTCAAATATTTTCATGGAAGATTCAAAACTACCCACATCCACTGCTGCAAAGGTTTTGATACTCATATTGCCTCCACTCCTTCTCTCTCGCCTCCGTTAAATCACGGACGAATTACTGTTGTCCAAGCAAATAGTCCACAAATTGCTGTGCTGTTCTGCCGGAAAGACCACCGTGACTTAATTCCCATTTATTAGCTTCCAAAAGCAAGGTTTCCTCCGGAAGCTCTATGCCATTATGAGCGGCAAGATTCTTAACAATATTCTGGAACTCTTTTTTATTCGGAGCCCCAAAATAAATGGTCACACCAAAACGGTATACCAATGACAGTTTTTCCTGTACCGTATCTCCGGTATGCATATCCTCACGGATCTCTTCTTTATCGCTGTAATTTTCACGAATCAGATGACGACGGTTGGATGTGGCGTAAATCAGAATATTCTCCGGTTTCTTTTCCAATCCTCCTTCAATCACAGCCTTTAAATATTTGTATTCAATCTCAAACTCTTCAAAGCTTAAATCATCCATATAAATAATGAATTTGTAATTACGGTTCTTAATCTGACTGATGACCTGATTCAAATCCTGGAACTGGTGCTTATATATCTCTATGATACGGAGCCCTTTATCGTAATATTCATTGGCAACTGCTTTGATACAGGAGGATTTACCTGTACCCGCATCACCGAACAAGAGACAGTTATTTGCCTTTTTACCTGCCACAAAGGCATCCGTATTGTCCTGCAGCTTTTTCTTTTGCAAGTCATAACCCACCAAATCATCAAAATGTACATGGGCGATATTTAATATGGGCACAATATGAACTCCGGCCTCATCATGTACTACCCGGAAGGACTTGTGCAAACCAAACTTACCCACACCATATTCCTTATAAAACTCTGTCAGAGTGGCCTTCATCTCCTGTGCACTGCCGTCACAACTAAACCGCTCTGCCAACTCACAAATACGGCTACAGATACGGGTATTGTAGACCTTGCTCTCTTCACGGCTACTGGTATAGCTTTCCGTCATGGCATATTCGGATACACCTAAGGTCTCCATAACCGGAGCAAAATCAAAATCATAAAACTCCTTAAAAATCACAATATCATGTAACGCTACCTCGTTGATACTGCCCTGAATCTCCCCACGAATTTCACAACCACAGCTATAGCTGTTTTCATTATTTACCAGCAAATTGGCCAGATAGCAATGCCACAGATTCCCATGAAATCCATAGGTACCTGCGATCTCAATTAATCCATGAATACATTTATAAAAAAGTCCGCGCATGTCTTCTTTATTATAACACTCGTTATTATAATTGGTCATCAAGAAAGCCATGTCATAAAGCAGCTGACCCTCTCCAAAATCCCGATATACAATTAATTCCTGTTCTCTCATCTGTATGTCCGCCTTATTTAGTAATTACCCAAAATCTTCATACTGCGGGTCTCTTCACGTAGTCCACGGAGTGCATTCTTTACCGCACTGTCTGCCAGATTACCCTCAAAGTCCACAAAGAAACGATATTCCCAATTACGCTCTTCAATGGGACGGCTTTCAATCTTGGTCATGCTTAAGTTATTATAAATAAAATGGGAAAGCATATGATACAAGGAACCACTTTCATGGGGTACCTCAAAACAAATGCTGACCTTCTGCGCATCCTTACGGAAAACCTTCTGGTTCGTCACAATAATAAAGCGGGTGGAATTGGACTGCTCCTGATTAATTCCTTTTGCCAGAATCTCCAAGCCATAAACCTCTGCCGCATGCGCTCCTGCAATGGCTGCCTGGGTCTTGTCCCCTTCCTTGGCTACCTTCTGAGCAGCAAAGGCATTGTTTTGCATACTGATTTGTTGCCAGCTGTGATTGTTTAGATACTTCGCACTCTGCATCAAAGACTGGGGATGGGAATAAACCGTCCGGATATCTTCCAGCTTGGTACCGGGCACGCCAAGCAGACAATGCTCGATTTTGATAATCTGCTCTCCTACAATGTAATTTTCAAATTCCACCAGTAAATCGTACACTTCATTGATAATACCTGCGGTAGAATTCTCAATGGGCAGTACTGCAAAATCTGCAGAACCTTCATCCAATGCCGCCATGGCATCACGAAAGCTGTCCACATGGGTACTCTGAATCTGATTACCGAAATATTCCTGCATAGCAGCCTGGGAATAAGCTCCCTCTGCCCCCTGGAATACTACCCTTGCCTTGCAAGTATCCAGCTGGTCCACTTCTATAAAAGGCAGCTTGCCCAGACAACCGTTCTCTGCCAGCAGCTGATACTGCAATTTACGGCTCATGGACATAATCTGCTCAAATAATTCTTCCACACCGTGACTGTTAAACTCATTGGTGGTAAGACTCTTTACCTTGGCAATCTTCTCCAATTCACGCTGCTTATCAAGCACTCTCTTGCCATTTTGAATCTTAAATTCTGCCACCTGCTTGCAAATATCCATTCTCTCTTCATAGAGCTTTACAATACTGGCATCAATCCCGTCAATCTTGTCACGCAGTTCCAATAAATCCATAATATGTACTCCTTCATATATCCACTGGGAATATTCTTTTTATTCTATTTATCTTACTCCAAAACCCGCTTGATAGCAAGCCCGAAGCATTGTATACTTAGGGTAGATTTGTAAAATGCCCCGGGCAGAATGAGAGGAAACATAAAATGACTTCCCGCAAAAAAACACTCCTCCTGATAGGAATAATTTTGGCCGCAATCCTGGTACTGGTACTGGTCCATCATTTCACCTCACACAAAATTGCTGAAAACCCTGCCGGCACGGTAGGAAATACCGCCTGCAATCTGTATAATGGCGGCTATTTCTGTGAAAAAGACGGTGTAGTATATTTTTCCAATGCCTATGACAATCACAGCCTTTATTCCATGGATGTGTTGGAAACCAATATACAAAAGCTGGGGAATGTATCTGTAAACAACTTACTTGCAGGTGAGAATACACTGTATTTTTTCCAGCTGGATGCTTCCCATTCCATGGAAAATGTTTTCGGCACCGTATCCGCTCCCACTTCCTTAAACGCTTGTGATTTCAAAGGAAAAAATACCTCCATCATTCAGGATGGTATCATCTTAGGCGCACAACTGATAAATAATCATTTGTATATTATGATGACGGACAATACTGCAAATACTTTCTTAAAAACAGATACCCGGGGAGAGCACCCCCAGGAGCTGGCTAAGGAATACATTCATCCCGGATGTGCGGAAAACGGTTTACTTTACTATACGGACCCTAATACCCATGGTCTCATGGCACTGGATACTACTTCAGATGTGCCCCGGGAATTGCTTGCCGGTAACATCTGGTTCCCTATGAAGGAAGGTAATTATATTTATTATGTGGATGCAGAACGAAATTATAATCTGTGTCGCTATGACATGACCGGACAGACCATTGAAATCCTTACAAAGGATCGGGTGGATTATTACAACATGGGAAATGGTTATATTTATTACCAGACTGCCGGTTCTGCCCCTGCTTTAAAATACATGTTCCAGGATGGTTCAGGTGCCCGTACATTAGCAGAGGGAGCTTTCTGTAATATCCAGATTACCAATGCCTATGTGTATTTCCAAGCCTTCCAACAAGAAAACATTATGTATCATGCCTTCCTGGGCGATACTATTTATACGGAATTTACCGCCGCAAGAGATGCGATACAATAAGGAAAAGCAAAACCTTCACAATGACGGTTTTGCTTTTTCTTACTCTTCAATATGGTCCTGACCTTGACTTAATATATTTACAATATGTCCATCTGCCAGGGAATAAAAGATGGTCTTGCCTTCCCGGCGGTTCTTTACCAAATCCATCTGCTTCAATACCCGTAACTGGTGAGAAATAGCAGACTGGGACATGCCAAGCAATGTGGCAATATCATATACGCACATTTCCGAACAAAGAAGTGCATATAAAATCTTCAATCTGGTGGCATCCCCGAATACCTTAAAGAATTCTGCCAAATCCTGCAACTCCTCTTCCGGAGGCATTTTATCATCCACCTGCTTAATTACATCCGCTCCCAGATGCATAAAAGACTGTTCCTCCACGAAGACACCTCCTTTGTTTCTATCTCATATTGTAACCCAATTTCCTTTAAAAAACAAATTCAATTTCTATTCTGTCCGAAATACCGCTTGCATCCCGTCCGACATCACCAGTTCCCCCTGCTTTGTTACAAACAAGGCTTCCACTTCGTACTGTCTTGCCAGCTCCATTCCTTTTTCACTGCCCAAAAGAAAACAAGCTGTGGATAAAGCATCACTCAAAAATCCGTTCCTACTAAGAATCGTAACACTTTTTACATCACTCTCCCCAGGATAACCACTATCCGGATCCAAAATATGATGATATATGCTACCATCCACTTCCACATAACGTTCATAGTCACCCGAAGTAGATACACACCACTGCCCCCGCAAACTTAAAACTCCCAATTGCTTACTACTGTCATGGGGATTTACTACTCCCACGTACCAAGGCGTCCCATCGGGCTTACTGCCATAGGTCAATACACTGCCTCCCAAAGAAATGGTAGCTCCTGTAACTGTCTCCCGCTCCTTTAGCAGCTGTACCAATACATCCAGGGTATAGCCCTTCCCCACTGCTCCCAGATCAAGTACAAATCCACCGGGCATGGTCAACTGTCCATCCTCCAGCATCAGTTTCTCATAGCCGGTAGCTTGTAACGCATCTTTTATAGCATCCTCCCGGGGCAAAATGTATCCTTCACCATCTCCCAAGGTGGCCCATTTGTCAATTTGCCACAACTCGATGACACTTCCCAAAGTGCAATCAAATTTACCACCGGATGACACAGAGATGTCCACACACCGTTTCAACAAATCATACAACTCTTCTTTCACCGCTACAGTATTTCCGGCTGTTTCATTTAATCGGTATACGGAAGAAGTATCCAGGCGTCTGGATAGGATTTGCTGCTCCTGCCACTCTATCGCCTCGATAATATCGTCTGTTATTTTATCTTTCACATCATTGGTATAGATGCTCTGCTGTACCACTGTTCCCATTGCCATATCGGTCTGCCTGATCAATTGGGTATCCTTCCCGCAACCGGTAAGCATCCACAGAGAACAAAGAACTATGAAACCTTTCCTAAATAATGACTTCATTTTCCCAATCCTTTTTGTTATACTAAAGCTATGAAAACGCAAATGAAAAACCCCTGGAAGGGCATCCTACTTTTATTTATAATTGCATTATTTCTTTTCTCTCTTATCTGGTCGATATTCATACTTTCCTCCCTCCACAATGAACCAAGTGGAGCAGTGATAGCAGATATCTATCAGGACGGGGAATTACTTTACAGTATCCGACTGTCCCAAATCACGGAAGGCTCCACCTTAAAAATATGTGGTGCAAACGGAGCCACTAATATCATTGGTCTGGAACCGGGACGAATCGGTATGTTGGAGGCTACTTGTCCAGACAAGCTATGTGTGAAGCAAGGCTTTTACAGCAGCCCCACTTTGCCCATTACCTGCCTTCCCAATAAAGTAGTCATTCAGCTACGCCGGGAAAATGTTGGCTTTTTTTCACCCCAACAAGATACCATAACGCCCGATATTATTACTTATTAATTGAACCTACAAAGACTCATAGGAGTATCCCCATGCGCATTCAGAAAATAACCACCCTGGCCCTTTATACAACTCTGGCTCTGGGTATCTATGGAATTGAATCAGCACTTCCCCCATTGGTTCCTATTCCCGGAATCAAACCGGGGCTTGCCAATATCATTACCCTCGCATTGTTGCACCGCTACACCTATAAGGATACTCTTCTGGTACTGCTTTCCAGGATCCTGCTGAGCACCTTGCTCTTTGGACAGGCCATGAGTCTCCTATATAGTCTGGCCGGCGGTCTGGCCTGCCTGTTACTGATGGTTCCCGTAAGTCGCCTTTTATGCCGAAAACATATCTATATCACCAGTATTATGGGTGCGCTGGCCCATAATCTGGCACAGCTGTTGGTAGCTTTCTGTATCACCAAAGTATCCGGCGTATTGGTTTATTGTCCTTTTTTAATTCTCAGTGCCATCATTACCGGATGCTTTACCGGTCTGTGTTGCCATTTTCTGCTAAAATATCTACCTGACCAAGCAATTCGCTGACAGTCTTTCCCAGCACCGGATGTCTGAAATAGGGTGCCAGCTCATTTAAGGGCTTCAATACAAAATATCGGTTCTGCATATCTACATGGGGAATCTGCAAGTCTGCGGTTTCCACAATTTTTTTGTCATAAAACAGAATATCCAAATCCAAGGTTCTGGGCCCCCAATGAATCTCCCGCTTACGCTGGGCAGCCGCTTCAATCACATGCAACTGCTCCAATAACTCTGTGGGTGTCCACAGGGTCTCTATTTCCATAGCACCGTTTAAGAAATCCTCCTGCTCCACACCACCATAAGGCTTGGTCACCAATAGCTGTGAAACCTGCTTTACCCGTACCTGTGGACAAGCTTCCAACGCCTTAATACCCTCACGGATATACTGTTCCCGATTACCCAGATTGGACCCCATAGCCAAAAAAACTCTATGCCATCCTCTATGAACCTTTACGGACACAGAACGAAAGGGTAATCCAATGGGTGCCTGAGGCTTTCGAATCTCCAAATCCAACTCTCTTATGAGCGGGAATTTTAGTAACAACGCTTCTGCCAACCGTTCCGCTACAGACTCTATCAGTAAAAAGGTATTATTCTGCATCCACCCATGAATAAAGTGACATACCTCTCCATAATTGGTAGACAAGGTCAAATCATCTGTCAGTCCCGCAGCCCGGATTTGTGCATACAAAACTGCGTTTACATAAAAGTTCTGTCCATCCCGGGTTTCCTGAGGATATACTCCGTGATGGGCAAAAACTTCCAAATCCTCTATTCTGATTTCATCCATTTTTTCTATCATTCCCTCTAATCCTCACTTGTACGGCGACCAAGAATAGCCTCGGTCATTTTAACAGCCCTTACATTGGCTTCCACATCATGCACTCTTACAAAGCTGCATCCCTTTTGTACCGCCATAACAGTGGTAACCAAAGTACCCTCCAACCGTTCCTGCACCGGAAGGTCTAATGTCAGTCCTATAACAGACTTCCTGCTACAGCCCAAAAGAATGGGATAGCCAAACATATTCAGTTTCTCCAGTTCATTGATTATCTGTAGGTTCTGTTCATAGCTCTTGGCAAAGCCTACTCCCGGATCCAGAATGATTCGTTCATCCCTAATACCCGCCAGCGTTGCCAGATGAATGGTTTCTGCCAGGTCCGCCGCCACATCCTCCATAAAATTACCATAATCACTACTCTTTCTATTGTGCATTAGGCAACAAGGTACTTCATGTCCCGCAATGACCTTGCCCATCAAGGGGTCATATTTTAACCCCCAAATATCATTAATCAGATCTGCTCCTGCAGCAATACCTGCCACAGCCACAGCAGACTTGTAAGTATCCAATGAAATAGGTACGTCAATTCTGGATTTTATCCTTTCAATAACGGGTGCAATTCTTTCAATTTCTTCCTGATCACTGATCTTTTCATAACCGGGTCTGGTGGACTCGCCTCCCACATCCAGGATATCTGCACCTTGGTCCACCATTTCCTCTGCATGATACAATGCCCGATCCAAGTGATTCCACCTGCCGCCATCCGAAAAAGAATCAGGCGTCACATTCAATATTCCCATCACATAAGTATGTCCCTGAGTTGCAAATTCTTTATTTCCGATTTTCATTTTACTGTCACCTCCGGCTCTCAATGGATAATGCTTTCTAATACTTTATGGACAGATTTTTCTTTCCATCCTTCCAGTTACATTCTGCTTCCGCTCCGCAAGCAAAGCAGGCCCTGCTGGCCTTATCTGCCCGATATAGAATGCCCCGCAGATTGGACTGATTTTGAATCTCACTGTTACGATGATTTAAAATCGCATCAACAATAACATCCGTTTCTTTATCATCAAATCCGCATTCTTTCAGTATCTCCGGTGCAATTTCCGCGCTACTGATTTCATGAGGAATCCCTTTTTCGTATTGTATATGCCGCCCCAAATCATGTAGCAGTGCCGCTCCATAAATCCACTCCCTGGGTATCCCCAGGCCTTCCTCCAGATTCATTACCATAGCAATTCTGGCCACATCCAAAAAATGCTCCATATTATGACAGCAGAAGCGACGGGACGCTTCTGCTGCTTGATTGGCTCTTACATGATATCCAAATAGGGGGTGTTGTAAAATAGCATCTATTCTTTCCATGACACACCCTTCCTTATGTCTTTAGTCCTTCATCTGCAACATCTGAAAGAAACGGTTTTGTAGTTCCTTATCCTCTGCAAACACACCTCTGGTGGCCATGCTCACGGTCTTGCTACCGGGTTTCTTGATACCCCGCATAGTCATACACATATGCTCCGCCTCCAATACCACCATCGCGCCCTGTGGTGCCAGATACTTCATAAGTGCATCTGCAATCTGCCCGGTCATCTGCTCCTGTATCTGCAATCTTCTGGCAAAGGCTTCCACGCATCTGGCCAGCTTGCTTAAACCCACCACCTTACCATTGGGTATATAAGCCACATGGGCTTTTCCGTAGAAAGGCATTAAATGATGTTCACACATGGAATAAAATACAATATCCTTTTCCAGTACCATCTCATTATTATCCGTATGAAATACCTTGGACAAATCCGCCTCCACATCAGCGTCCATGCCCTCAGTCAATTCCTCATACATTCTGGCGATTCTATCAGGGGTATCTACCAGACCTTCACGATTCACATCTTCCCCGATGCCTTCCAGCAACAGTCTGATTCCTTCCCTTACCTTATCTTGATTTACCATTTTTCTTACTGCCTTTCTGTGCTTGTTTCTCCACAATCTCCATCAGCTTCCCCAAATAGGATAAGGAGCCAAAGGCGATAATGATATCTTCCTTATCTGCCAAGAGTCGGCTGATTTCCACCGCCTCCTCCAGACTATCCACTGCAGTCACAGCGGGGTGCACCTTGGCAATCTCCTGTGCCAATTCATAAGCATGCATGGCTCTGGGATTGTCAGGCGGTGTCACTGTTATAATCTGATCAGCGAAAGAATGGGTCAGGCTTATGATTTTCTCATATTCCTTGTCCTTCAATATCCCCATTATATAGATAATTCTCTTATTTGTAAAATAAAATTCGATGGTTTCTGCAAGTCTTTTTGCTGCATCCTCATTATGGGCACCGTCTATAATAAATATAGGCTTATTATCAACAAGACAAAAACGCCCCGGCCAAAGGGTTTCCTTCAGGCCCTTTCGCAGTGCTGCCTCAGGAATCTGATAACCGGTTTCCTGCAGTGCCTGTATCGCCTCTATAGCTAATACTGCATTATCAATCTGCCATTTTCCTGCCAGCGTAATCTCCAGATTTTTCCACTGGCCGTAGGAAAAACTCTGCTTTTTAATACCATACTTCACATTCTTACATAAACTGCTGTCCGCCACTTGTAAAGGACAGCCCAGTTCTTCTGCTTGCTTACGTACCTCTTCCATGGCCTCCGGAGACTGCTTCATGGACACCACCCGGCAACCACTTTTGATAATGCCTGCCTTCTGCCGCGCAATATCTCCCAAGGTATTCCCCAGAAATTTCATATGATCCATACTGATGGATGCCAATACCGCCACTTCTGTGGTAGTCACCAGATTGGTAGCATCCATAAGTCCGCCCATACCGGTCTCCATCACCACAATATCACATTGTTTTTCCATAAAATACAAAAATGCCAGTGCTGTTTCGACCTCGAAAGGAGTGGGATGCGCCAATCCATCCCTAACCATATCCTCACAGGCTTCCTTTACCCGATCCAGAAACAGTCCAAAATCCTTCTGTGTAATCATCCTTCCCTTCACCTGAAATCGTTCCCGATATTCAAATACTGCCGGAGAGGTATATCTTCCCACAGCATAACCGGTACACCGCAAAATGGTGGAAATAAAGGCCAATGTAGATCCCTTCCCATTGGTACCGGCCACATGCACAAACCGTAATTTGTCCTGGGGATTTCCAAGCCTTCTACACAATTCCCGGATGCTCTGTAATCCCGGCACAATACCCAAAGTATTCAGCGACTCTATGTAATCCAATGCTTCCTGATATTTCATGATGTTCCTTCCTCCGAAATCCTTCCGCCGGGGATATTTTTGCCAAAATGGGCAATACTATCCATAAATATAATAATCCATGGAGTGATATTATGAAAAAAATGGTTTCTCAATTCTGTAAAGATTTTCTGATTTGTGGTGCCACCGGCTGGTGTATGGAAATCATCTTCACCGGCTTAAACCAGCTGCGCCGCCGGGATATGTCCATGACCGGTCAGTCCTCTCTGCTGATGTTTCCCATATACGGCATGGCTGCACTGATTCGTCCCCTCTCCCGGCTTTTTCAAAGAAAGCCCTTCTGGGTCCGGGGTTGCATTTATACCGGTATCATCTTTTTGGGAGAATTCTTATCCGGTTCTTACCTGAAAAAGCGTGGCAACTGCCCCTGGGATTATACCAGAAGTCATTACCACATCCGCAGTATTATCCGTTTGGATTATGCCCCCTACTGGTTTCTGGCCGGGCTCTTCTTTGAGCAAATATTACGTCATACCGTTACTACCGGGCCCCAAAACGCTCGAAAACCTTCCAAATAGCATCTCTACTATAGCAGAGATGGGAACAATTCACAAATCCTTTATAAGATTCAGAAAGGACAGGAGACAGCCTCCTGTCCTTTTCGTTTAAAATTAGTCATCCAGCATAGCCTCTGATACGCCTTCTCCCACACCCTCGCCGGAACCAATATCCAGCATGTTCACAGTGCGACGCTTCAATCTCATTGCCTCAGACTGCTCCAGAATAAACAGCTTCACTTCTCTGGAATGCTTGATATGCACCAGTTTTAAGGTAGGATGGGTAGTGTCACCGGTAAAACAGGTCACCGTACCTAAGCCAAACAGACGCTCTAACAGGGTAGCGGAAAGCTCCACATCCTGAATCTTATACATATAACAATCATTCTCCACAACCTTAAACAGACCGGAACGGATAGTCAGTATCTCTTCCTCCACAAAATATTTGGTAAAGGTAAAAGGCAAACCGAAAAATAACCATCTCTTTCTCTCAACGTATCCCATCTCACTACCACCTTTCCTATTTTGAATACTTCCGTTTCAAATCCATTATAGTAGAAATTCTACACATATGCAAACATTTCCCGTCTTTATCTAAACAATTTACTGATATATATTCTGAATTGCAACCGTGCACTATTTCAGATACGCGGAAACATCCACATCATAGTTATCCTCTATCAGCAAATAATTGCATCCGTACTCCTGACATTTCTCCAAAAACATGGCATTCTCCTGTAGCACACTATCCAACGTGCAACCATCATCATCCAGCCGCTGCTCAATGGCACTGGCATGCTTCCTAATATCCGCAAAATGTTCCCGGATATACTCCCGGCTCATCACCAGACAAATATACCTGATTTCTTTCAAATATTCCTCTGCAAAATCCTGCCGCCAATCAAAGGGAATATAGCAGCCCTCTACGATCAAGTGTTGCTCATTTTCGATGGCAGTCTTAATCATCTCCCGCACCACCGGCCACAGATAAGGTACCAACTCCTCATCATCCATAGGCGTCAAATCCGTATAACCGCTACGGATAAGTCCCATTTTTAAATGATCGATAGACAGATATGGATAATGATATTTTTCCAGCAACCGCTGAGCCAATAAGGTCTTCCCTGTATGGGAGGCTCCGGTAATCAATATAATCATGGGGTTCTCCTTATATATATTCAAAAATTCCCTGAATAGCATCTGATATGTTAATCATTTCTGAAACAGGCAAACTATCCACTTTCTTATAACCACGAATCGACAGATCCAGCAATACTAGTTTTTCACAATGTATATAGCCCTCATTTGCATCTGTTGCCATCCATATATGCAATGGTCCGGGAGTAGAATTTTTAATAATCGGACATCCAATTATTTCACCACTGGTATTGAAAAAATCCTTACTAACTACCAGCACAGGATGATTTATTTTTTCAATTTTAAGAATATCCCCTTGATGTAAAACTTCCATTACCATACCTCTCTTCCGACAGGCTCACCCCAATCATATTCGCCATCAAGCATTAACTTTCCGTCAAACTCAGCAGCTCTCTCTTCCAAAGTTTTATGACGAACCGTTTTCACTAAAGTGATTACACCATTTGATACGGAAACATCCAAAAACTCATTCAATGCAATCCCTGCACTTCTCAATACTTCCTTGGGTAATCGGATTCCTTGACTATTTCCCCATTCTTTTACTTGCGCTTGCATATATTACCCTCCTTATGCATGGTATATACATAGTATATACCTAGTATTCAAAAATATCAATTGAATTATAATTGATATTTACCTACACCAATGCCACCTGTTTCATCAGATTTTCAATCAACTGATTTACAATCTCCGGCTTATCGGTATTGGAATTATGTCCTGCATCTTCTATCCAATAAAGAGGGATATTGGTATTTTTGTGCCACGCTTTATTATATCTAATGCACGAACCGGCTTTATCTTTCTCTCCGCATATTAACAAAGCCGGACAATGAATAGCGTATGGTAAATCTTTCTCCATTGCTTCTGCCAGCATTCTGAATCCATGCCCGGATATTTGTGAATAGCGTTTTTTATCCCCATCATATACCATCATAATATCGTGCATCAGTTTTCTTCCGTATTCAGAAACAGCCACTCCCTTTGTACCGGATTTCAACAAAGATTTCCATGGATAATAAAAATACACCGGCTCCATTCTTTTCAACAACCAAATCTCAATTCCGGTGACATACTTTCTTTGCAATGGCGCAGAATCAATAGAAATAAAACCTTTCAATGCATCAGGATAAAGCTCTGCAAAAGCCTGTCCCACATATCCTCCCATGAATTGACCCACAATAACAGGCATCTCTATTTTTTCCTTTGTCAAAATATCCTTTAACCATCTTGCTTTATCCATCAAATCAAAATTGAATTCAAATGGCCATGAAGCTGCATGCGCAGGTGCATCCCACACAAATACATTATACTTATTTTCAAAATATTCAATTTGCTTATTAAACAATCGATGGTCTGCTGTTAAACCCGGCAAAAAAACCAATGTGGCCTTGCCCTCATCAATTATATTCATCCAATAATGAATCGTGCCAGATGCTGTCTCATATGTTCTTTCTATCATCTCATTACTCCCATACATATCAAGTTGAAGTGAACTTTCAGAACTCATCCGGTTTTTGCCCTTCATGTGCCAACCATTTGCACTCCGTCATTTCCATATTGGTGAAGGTAGCTTTAAAAGAAGAGTCTTCCGGGCTGCAAGCATAAATCCCAAATCTGATTGCACTTCCACCGTTCCACATATGACAAATACGCATCTGTCTATATGTAATTCCGTCATCAGAACATTCCACACAATAATCATCTTCTCTGCGGCTGAATCTATACCACATTGATTTGATAGAAGCATCAATTTCCATAGTTGCCCAATCCGAATATCCATTATTAGTAACCACACTTCCCAAATGCTGAAATACTTCATTTTCATATTCAATTGAGGCTTTCAACCAATTTTCGCTATCGAGATACATTACGATGCCGCATTGGTCAAATCTGTGCTTGCTTTCAAACTCCGTTTTCACTACAAATGAAAAAAACTTCTCCTCTGTTTCCATCTGTAAAACAGGCGCATTATCATTTCTGAAATGATAATAAGTTCTTTGCCACAAATCGGTATGCGGATTTGTAATGATTTCTATTTTGTCATTGGTAATGGAAAAGTTCGCAGGTTTTCTTGTCCACTCCAATTTATTTGCATCGAATTTCATTTTAATCCTCCATAAACTAAAATCTGTTTGTATTATTTACTCCTATTTCCCAATACACGAGCCATAGCCATTTTTCTAAAATCAAAGAAAGTAAGTCCCACTGTTTTTAGGAAAAATTGCTCCATAATTACAAATCCAAGCAATGCAAACACAAAACCAAGAATCCATTGCCAAACAAGCAAACCTCCTGCCCTATTGATTTGTATTATAATAAAAATCGAATATGCAAACATTAACACTCCCGTAATCATTCCCGGAGTATACGGTTTCTTCAGCTTATGTATTTTGATACCCGCCACATGAATAACCCCTTCAAAGAGACCAAGTCCTAACGGAATCAGTACAAGAAATGTTACATCCTGCATGGCAAAAGGAACAAGCAACATTACCAAAATATATATTGCTACAGGCAGATGCATTCTTGACTCACTTACGTTAATTTCAACCCCAAAACCACCAAAAAACAAATCATAAAATCCACCCGGAAACTTTGATTCTTCCCATTCATGCAGCGTATATAATACCATAAATCCAAGCAATGCCTTGCCTGCAAGTGTTAAACTATTCCAGAACAAAAGGCTAACCCCAAATACGCTTGCTAATACAATTGTCATGATTTCAAGATTATAATTGCATATTCATTTTTTCATTTGCATTACCTCCATGAACTAAAAAATTATCTATCCAATGAGCTTAGATAACCAACTCAAAATAAAGCTCGGCGGTTTCGTTATCATTGTATTTTTCAGTCTCCTGAAAACCGCAACTCCGATATAAATGCTGGGCTGCAGAAAACTGCTTGCGCGTATCCAAACAGATTTTGCTGTATTGTTGCTTTCGGGTGTAAGCGATGGCATGCTCTAAAAGCAATCGTCCATAGCCTTTTCCCTGATACTCCGGTCTTACAAACATTCGCTTAAGCTCCACCACTTTATTATCCAAATCAATCACACGTACTGCAACCGTTCCCACCAGAACATCATTCTCAAACAGACACCAAAAGCAACCATTCTGCATATAATATTCTTCCACATCTGCAATATCCCTATGCCTATCCATTGGAGAATAGGGGATTCCAACAGCAGAAAAACATTTTTCAAAAAAAGCATCCACCGATTGCCGCATATCCACTTCAAATATCTTTATTTCCATTGCTGTATCTCCACAATCCTTCCAAACAGCTCCTGCCTCTGCTTAGGACTTTCAAAAATCTCCAAATAATCGCACACCGCCTCCGCAAAATCCACAAAGGCATGTCCCTGGGCGGTGATTACATTGCGGTCCACCACACAGCGGTTCTCCTGATAGTTACCTCTGGGAAAAGAGTCTACATAGCCCCATTCTTGTATCATATCAGCACTGCAGGAAGTGGTATAAGCATATTCCTCCAATACGCCTGCCCTGGCCAGGAACTGGGGTCCGAAACAAATGGCAGCCACCAGTTTTCCGGCATTCGCCATTGCTCTGATTACATCACAAATTTGATTCTGCTGATGATTGATAGGGCCTCCCGGAATAATCAGTGCATCATATTCCTCCGGCACTTCAGTCTGCTTCCATTCTGCAATGCTCATATCCGGTACGAATTGTAGTCCCGTCTGGGCATTCAATAACTTCTTTTCCTCTGATATGGCCACAACTTCGTATTTCCCAATATTGCGCAAATAATGCAATACCAGACTCACCTCATAATCCGCCATATCTTCATAAATATAACACAATATCTTCCCCATAGCCCTATATTCTCCCCACTCTATACATATCAGCACCCTAATGCTTTACCGACTCTTTATACTGCCTGCTCTTCCAGTTCTTTAGCTGCCTTAATCTTCTTTATCCACTTGCCGCTGCGCAGTCTGATGACACACCAGAACGCCTTCAACACCTGGTCAATTTTCAGTGCAAAATAAATCCAGAATGCGGGCAAATGGAATACCAGTCCCGCTAAAATACCCAAAGGTATGGAAGCCACCCAGAGGAAAATATTATCTGCCAGCATCAATATCTTGGTGTCTCCGCCACCACGCAGTACACCCTTGGTCATAATGCTATTGGTAGCCTGGAACAGCACAATGACGCTGATGGAAAGCATCAGTTCCTTGGCAATGACCTGGGTCTCCGGCGACAAATTGTAGGCGGTAATCATAGGACCACTGATAATCATGATGATACCTGCTGCCACTGCTCCAAACAAAATACCCAGTCCCAGGAACGCATATCCCTGACGATGGGCCTTCTCCCGGTCTCCCTCTCCCAAGGTATATCCGGTGACAATAGCACCTGCCTGGGAAAAGCCCTGTATCATAACAGAGCTCAACTGCTGGGTGACAGTAGTTACCGCATTGGCGGCCACAAAATTCTTTCCCAGTCTACCGATAACCATAGCCACGGAGTTATTACCCAGTGCCAGGATACCATCGCTGACCAGCACCGGGATACTGATACGGATATATTCTCTCCACAGATTTCCTACCGGTTTCAAAATATCCTTCAGGCGGAATCCAATTTCTTTATCCTTAAAGAACAGATACCCGCAGATAATGCTAAATTCAAAGATTCTGGCTATCAATGTACCCACTGCCGCACCGGCTACTTCCATTCTGGGTGCTCCCAACTTACCAAAAATAAATATGTAGTTGGCACCGATATTTACAAAGAAAGCACCAATGGAGGTATACAAGGGAAGTCGCATCTGCCCCACATTTCGTAGCACAATGGTACAAGTGAGGGATAAGCCCAACAGGAAATAGGTCACCACGGAATAGTTCAAATACTCCATACCATATTGAATAATATTATCTTCCACGGTGTAAATCTTCATGATTTGTCCGGGCATCAGCACTGTGACCACACAAAACAAAGTAGCCATAGCCAGACACAGCCGTAACATAATAGACACTGTTTTCTTTAAGGAATCCTTGTCTTTCATGCCATAATAGCGGGCCACCAGAACAGATGCCCCCATACCGATTCCCATACAAAAAATATGAAAAATACTGATAAACTGATTGGCCAGGGATACTGCAGATAGCTGGGTCTCGCCTACTTCACTGATCATGATATTATCCGTCATATTTACCCCGGAGGTAATCAGTCCCTGCAAGGCAATGGGTACTGCAATGCCTGCTACTGTAGTATAAAATTTCTTATCCTTTATAAATAAACTCTGCACTTTACTTCTACTCCGTTTCTATCGTTTACCGCTTTGAGCTCTCCCATTTTTCATTATGGCCAAATTAACGCCCGTGTGTCTGTCATATAAGTGTTCTTGCTTTGTCATAATCAGACTTGTGCACATAAAACTTGTACTCGTACATCTCTTCCATACTTTGTCCGCAACTACCCATGCGGCTTCTGGAGCTGTCTGCCACAGGGGAAGCACTCATGCGGTTAGTCGTCTTAATGATATAATCAATTCCGTTTTCCGCAAGCAGCTTCCGCATATCTGTCTGCTTTTGCATCTCAAATACTACACACAATTCTTTTCTATTAAAAATAGTAATCATTTTGTACTCCCTTCCTCTGCTTGAATGCAATTATTACCTTGTTTTTTCGCATCCATTGGCTTTGCCTTAAACTCCTTACAAAATGCCTCTTCAAATGTCAAATACTCAGCCTCAGTAACCGGAAGCTCCACCATACGCTTCTGCCAAGAGGATAAATACATGGCATTGGAAAGTAACAGACTTTTCAGTCCTTCCGTTCCTTCCACGAAAGGAGTCTTCTTCTCTAAAATACTATCCGCAAAATCCCGTAGCACCCCTTTATGCATGGTATCCTCTCCCGGACATGCTACCTCCTTCCAAGTCCCCTTCAGACTGGCAAAATAGTTGGTAGCCGTCCTGCGGTACTCAGACTCCTGAAACCCAAGCTCACATACTCTTAAGGAACCATTCTCACAGACCAGCAAAGCATCCTCCAGGGATATCTCTAACCGGTTCATCCCCGGTGCTTCTCCTGTGGTGGCATAAAAGGTCCCGGTGGCACCTCCTGTAAACTCCAAATAAGCACTTACTTCGTCCTCTACCTCAATCTTATGATATTTGCCCTCCTTGCAGAACGCCTGGACCCGCTCCGGCATACCGCAAATCCACTGGAGTAAATCCAAATTGTGGGGACACTGGTTCAGTAGAATACCGCCGCCGTCCATACGCCAGGTACCCCTCCAAGCCACACTATCATAATATCCGTCAGGCCGGTACCAATCGGTAATGACCCAATTGACACGCTTTATTTTACCATATTTTTCACTTTCTACAATCTCTTTCATCTTCTGATAGATAGGATTCATCCGTTGATGAAACATCATGGAAAACACAAGACCGCTTTCCTGCGCCACTTCATTCATATGACGTGCCTGACTGCTAAATACTCCCGAGGGCTTATCACATAACACATGTAATCCCAACTCCAAGGCCTCTATGACCTGCTCCTCATGACACATCTGAGGTGTCACAATCAGTACCCCATCCAGATATAACAGACCACTTCTTACAGCCTCAAACAATTCATGCGCAGATGCATAAATGGGCACAGCTCTATCCATTAATTCCGGTAATCGTTCCAGCTGCTGCGGCTTGATTCTGGTAATGGCTGCAATCTCCACATGAGAAATCCCACCATCCAAAATCATCCGGGCGTACTGACACCCCATATTTCCCATGCCAATAATTCCTAACTTAATCATATCCAACGCACCTCATCACAACCTTATCTCTACAACCAAAATCAGACTAAGCCGCAGCCTAGTCTGATTATATCTTTTCTTATATCCATTGGCAACTTCTTTTAGTGGTTCAACCTACGTCTGCACAGACTCTTTTTGCCACATTCGGGGCACTCCAAATATCTGGTAGTAAGGGTGTGCCATCCGGCAATATAAGCCTTTGCCGTAGGGCGGAAACGTGTATGACAATGTCTGCATTCGTAAGCTCCGGAATCCATTTCCAGAACTGCTGCCACTGCAATCCCACCGGCCATTACCACTACTGCTATGACAATTAACACAATCCGCAACATGGTAGTCATATCCAAAAGTCCTGCTACCATTACAAGTGTACAACCTGCCAAAATGGTAATCACTGCTACCACAGTTGCCAAAATCAGTTTTTTCTTGCTTTCTTCTCTTTCCTTCATCAGTTCCATCATGTTGTCCTCCGCTTTCCTTTTATAATCAGCGTCGGTCAGTCTCTCACCGGAAAACAGCTCGTTCACATTGATCTGTAATACCTCGCACAGGGGCTGAATCAATGACACCTCAGGGAATCCGCCTCCCCGCTCCCACTTACTTACGGTCTTATCACTAATATTCATTTGCTCTGCTAGCTGACGCTGGGTCAGCTGCCGCTCCTTTCGCACCTGTGCTATGAACTTTCCTGTTTTGATTTGATCCATTCTCGACACCTCTCTTGTTCACGGTTTCATCTTATGATAAAATTTGATTTCTTCACACCCACGCTCCGTAGAATCCACCAAAATCGGGAGTATACGCTACGTAGAGTGCCCCGATTCTCTCTATTTTACGCCATACTTCCATTCCCCGTTTTCCTTATAATAATAGAACTCACTCAGGTCCTCCTCCAGGAATACCCGCAACATCCCATCCATACCGGTAGCCATGGGCAGCCCCGAAAGCTCCTGCAGGTCCACCCAATAAACCTCCCCTTCCACAGAAGATTTCAATTCTCCTGTGAATTGATTGGTCTTGTACAGCAGTACCATATAGCGGGTTCTATCCTCCCTCATCCAACTCTTGATTCCACACATCTGTGGTGAAGAAATGGATAAACCGGTCTCCTCCCGGACCTCCCGAATCACTGCATCCACAAAAGACTCTCCCGGCTCCACATGTCCACCGGGAAAGGTAATCCCTTTATATTTGGCATCTACCTTGTCCTGCACCAATACCCTATTCCCATCATATACCATACACATATTTGTAAGAGTTACCACTTCTGTTCTTGCCATATCTACTTCCCTTTCTATCCCAATGCATAATATATTCCATCATCAATGTCCTACTCTAAACTATATTGTGCTACCAATACTTTCTCCGCCAAATCATCACCCTCATCGGGAAATATTTCTCTCTCAAAAGAAATTCCCTGATGTTTCAAACATAACTCCAGAAACAATAAATAGATTCCAATATCCATCCGGTTATAATGAGCCACCATATTTACCGGCATGATACCTCTCTTCCCCGGTTTCTTATACCGGTATACCAACAGTTCCTTCTCTGTAGCCTCCACAATCCATGGCTGGGTATTGCAGGCACTGGGTGCAAACCGGGCAATATTACCAATCTCCTGATAGCCCCCCCCCTGCCAGACCTCATCTAAGGGCTTCCGCTTGCTCTTAAACATATCCTTACGGAATTTCTCCTCCGGCATCTTGGCAACGCCTATCATAATCACAAAATCCAGTCCCTCATAGGTGGACTCTTCCACCTTGCCGATACCAAACCATAATGCTCCGATATTCTTGCTTGCCAGATACAAATCCAGCTGTTCTCCCAGGTAGCCAATATTTTGCAGATAATGCTCCTTCTGCTCACTGTACATCAAAATACAATATTCCTGCCCACGCTTACAAGTAGTCTCCCCCGCAGGTACAATCCGGATGACGGTCCTGATATCCGCCACCAAAGGTACCAGCTGCTGCCAGACTGCTTCTATTTCCCTCAATTCATCCGCTGTAAGCTCCAGCCTTTCCCTAAATAAATGAAAGGACATTCTCTTAAATATCATCTCATATAATACTTCTTGCGAAATCATTCTTTTCTCCTATTCTTTGATTATAGGATATCCTTAAAACTAAGCTTAAGAGAATATAAAAAATTATTCAAGTAGTTTTTGAAACAATATTTTACACTTACTTCCTATTCCCCAAATCCCACCCACCAGACTATATTTTTGTTGCAAGCAAACCTCAAAAATGGTATGATAAATAAAATGTAAAAGGAGGTCCGCGCATGACTGCAAAGGAATGTATTTTAGGACGCAGAAGCATCCGTAAGTTTACAGAACAACCCGTTTCCCACGAGGTTTTAGAGGATATTATCGGTACCGCTGCTTTTGCTCCCAGCTGGAAGAATACACAGATTACCAGATATATCGCTATCGAAGGTGTTATGAAAACTAAGGTTGCTGCTTGTACCTCCAAGCATCCCGGTAACGGTGTCATTATACAGAATGCACCTATGTTGATTGCTGTTACTGTTATCAAAGGTCGTTGCGGCTATGAGCGTGACGGTTCCTTTACTACTAACAGAGGCGATTCCTGGCAGATGTTTGATGCGGGTATTGCCAGCCAGAGCTTCTGTCTGGCCGCACATGAACAGGGATTAGGTACCGTTATTATGGGTATTTTTGATCAGGAGGAGATTTCCTCCCTTTTAGAGATTCCCGAGGAGCGTGAACTGGTAGCCTTGATTGCTCTGGGCTATCCCGCTGAAGAGCCCGTTGCTCCTAAGCGTAAAACTGTAGAGGATTTATTATCCTAC
Source organism: Lachnospiraceae bacterium (assembly GCA_017473445.1). Lineage (GTDB taxonomy): Bacteria > Bacillota > Clostridia > Lachnospirales > Lachnospiraceae > Acetatifactor. The sequence continues at coordinate 1,852 of JAFUKS010000222.1, read as the reverse complement.
AAGTAAATATGGGTCGAAGAGATTTTTCTCTTCGACTTTTTCATGCAACCACATGGGGTGTTTACATCCCCAAGACACAATAAAAGGCGCCCCTGGCGCAGAAATGAGGACACAATGAGACATTTAATGAACCCACTTGACTTTACTGTTGAAGAGCTGGACAAGCTCTTTGATTTGGCCCAGGACATTGAACAAAATCCTGCCAAATACGCCCATGCCTGTGCCGGCAAAATAATGGCTACCTGCTTCTATGAGCCCAGCACCCGTACCCGCTTAAGCTTTGAATCTGCTATGACCCGACTGGGAGGACAGGTTATTGGCTTTTCCGATGCTGCTTCCTCTTCTGCCGCTAAGGGCGAAAGCGTATCCGATACCATCCGGGTGATTTCCTGCTATGCAGACATCTGTGCCATGAGACATCCCAAGGAAGGTGCCCCCATGGTAGCCGCTGAAAAAGCTACTATCCCCGTAATCAACGCAGGTGACGGCGGTCATCAGCATCCTACCCAGACCCTCACAGACCTACTGACCATCCGAAGCTTATCCGGTGATATCAAGAATTTCACCATCGGTCTTTGCGGTGACTTGAAATTCGGCCGTACTGTTCATTCCCTGATTAATGCACTGGTACGTTACGAAGGCATTAATTTTATCTTCATCTCCCCCGAGGAGCTGCGTATCCCTGACTACATCACCGATATGCTGAAAGAAAAGGACATCCCCTTCCGGGAGGTCATGAGCCTGGAAAATGTGATGCCGGAGCTTGATTTCCTGTATATGACCAGAGTTCAGAAAGAGCGTTTCTTCAATGAAGAGGATTATATCCGACTAAAGGATTTTTATATTCTGGATACAACCAAGATGGCATTGGCGAAAGAGGATATGCTGGTACTGCATCCCCTTCCCAGAGTAAATGAAATCTCCGTGGAAGTGGACAACGACCCCAGAGCTGCTTATTTTAAACAGGCACAGTACGGCGTGTACGTACGTATGGCTCTGATACTGACTTTGTTAAATATTACTGTGGGTTAATAGAAAGGGGACAACTATGTTAAACGTAGGTAAAATCGAAGAAGGCTTTGTATTAGATCATATTGAGGCGGGCAAAAGCCTTTCCTTGTACGAGCATCTCCAGCTGGACAAGCTGGATTGCACCGTAGCAATTATTAAGAATGCAAAAAGTAATAAATTAGGTAAAAAGGATATTCTTAAGGTAGAATGTGATATTGATAAGCTGGATTTGGATGTACTGGCTTTTCTGGACCATAATATTACCGTAAATGTGATTAAAAACGGTGAAATTGTGGAAAAAAAGGATTTGGTACTGCCCAAGATGATAAAAAATGTCATCAAATGCCACAATCCCAGATGTATCACTTCCATCGAGCAGGAGCTACCTCACATCTTCTATCTGTCTGAGGGCGGCAAGGATGTATATCGCTGTAAATATTGTGAAGAGAAGTATTCAGAACATGCAAAGAAGTAGCATTTTATTGTCTGAAGCATATGTATAGACATAAGATTTTGGGAGGTACCTATGGAACAGATTTTTGCTGCTATTAACGATTTATTTCGCTTTGTAACTCCTGTATCGGATTTTTTCTGGGAATTTCCCACCAATTTTGATTGGTATGCCCAAATTCCTATTTTAGGAAATTTCTCTTTGGCCATTATTCTGCTGGTAGGCTCCGGCCTTTTCTTTACCCTGCGTCTTGGTTTTATCCAGATTACCCATTTCCTAAAGGGCATTCGGATACTGGCCCGTCGCAAAAGTGAAAGTACCGGTATTTCTTCCATGGCTGCTTTTCTATTAAGCTCCGCCATGCGTGTGGGCCCGGGCAATATCCTGGGT
>JAFUKS010000221.1 GCA_017473445.1 Lachnospiraceae bacterium | reverse complement strand
TCCTTCCGTGCCAAGCTATTACAGGAATTGCCAAAGAGCAAGCAGGATATCAACGGTCAGATGCTATCCTTTGTTTACAGAGCTAAGGCGATGATAAAGGAGCTTTCCATTATCAACTTTGAAATTGCCCAGATGACAGTTTCTGCAGACGAAGGAGAAGTATTACCTGAATGGTTCATGGTAGAAATCATTCGCGACCTGCCCCGTCTGGTATATGGTTTTGAGGGAAAATAAAATACGTGCAACCGAAGCCAGTATCTTATATTCTACCGAGAAATCCATGTTTCGGTTAACAGAAAGGATTTTTAAATGGCTTATTTACATAGAAAATATTATTTTAAAGATAGTGAAATGCCTGTTAATGAGCAAATTTTCCTACAAGGCTATGCCCTTTTGGAAGCCCATCCCCTATTAAAAAATTTAAAGGGCGACATCCATATGAAAGGAAAATATACAAACGGAAAGGGATACGCTGTCGTAGATAAAGCCGGTAATGTCTATGTTAATCCCTCGCGCCGTCTTACAGCAAACCAATGGGCCCATGTACTGGCTCACTGCCTGTTACACCTTGCCTTTGGACATTTTGACAAGGACAATATCCCCTTTGATGCTACTGAAAAATTCAATAAATACCTTTGGAACAAGGCCTGCGACATCTACATAACACGCTTCCTGACAGATATCCGCTTCGGTGAAGCACTCTGCCAGGATCCAGCCACTGCCTATTCCTTTAAGTTAGATAAAGAGCAAAAAATCTATGAGCATTTGCTGCAAATGAGGGATGATGGCTCTACACAAAGCTATGGAACCAATGCTTCTGAACAACTGGATATGTCCGGCTTGGAACAGCCCATTATTTATAAAAGTGGAACATCAAATACTTATGTCTCACACTTTGCCCTCTCTATTGCCCATTCTGTAACGGAAGCAGTAAATACAGCCGGCGGGCACAGTCCTCTTGATAAATCGAAGACCGATACGCCTGTTATGCAGGCAGCCCAATGGTTTATGACACATTATCCTCTGTTGGGAGGTATTGCTTCTTCCTTTAAAATCATAGAGGACTACCAGCTTTGTGAGAAGTACAAAATTCATATTGCAGCAGTAGATGCCACCCTTGGAGAAATCTATGCCAATCCTGTCAGTGGATTGAATAAAGAAGAGTGGAAGTTTGTTCTGGCCCATGAATTTCTTCATGCCGGCTTGGCACATCACAAGCGTTGTCAGGGACGCAACTCCTATCTGTGGAATGTGGCCTGCGACTATATCATCAATGACTGGCTGATTGAAATGCAGATTGGTATCATACCTAAGGATGGCCTGCTTTACGACAAAGAGCTTCATGGCATGTCTGCAGAAGCCATTTATGATTTGATTATGAAAGAAATGCGTAAATATAAAAAGCATGCCACCTTCCGCGGATATGGTCATGGAGACATTATGTCTGACCATGGTCCCGGCTTTGGTGGCTTGCAAAAGGATACCGCTCATAAGGGTATTTCTCTGGATGAATTCTTCAAAAATGCGCTGCGTGAGGGTTTAGATTTTTGTAGCTCCAACAACAGAGGTTATTTGCCTGCGGGTCTGGTAGCAGAAATCCGTGCGCTTTCCATGCCCCCTATTCCTTGGGAGGTAGAACTGGGAAAATGGTTTGACTACCAATTTCCTCCCTTAGAAAAGCACCGCACCTACGCCCGTCCCAGTCGCAGACAGGGCTCCACACCTGATATTCCGCGTCCCAGCTATTCGCTCCGGGAGCAGGATTTGGAAAATCGTACTTTTGGTGTGGTAGTAGATACCTCTGGTTCCATGTCCTGCCAACAGTTAGGGCAGGCACTTGGCTCCATTGCCAGCTATGCAGTCTCCAAGGATGTGTCTTTCGTGCGAGTAGTTTTTTGCGATGCCGCTGCCTATGATGCCGGTTATCTGTCACCGGAGGATATTGCCGGACGTGTACGTGTGACCGGTGGTGGCGGTACTGTTTTACAGCCTGCAATCACCTTGTTAGAAAAAGCTTCTGATTTTCCGGAAAATGCGCCCATCCTGCTTATCACAGACGGTTATATCGAAGATAGGCTGTACATTACCCATGAACATGCCTACCTGCTGCCCAAGGGCAATAAGCTCCCCTTTGTTCCCAAGGGGAAGGTGTTTTATTTTCGCTAGTATTTTACATACAACAAGCGGGCTCATCACCATAGCATGAGGATGAGTCCGCCTTTCATTATATCCAATTCGTTATATTTAGTCTCCGTCTATTACATAACCAAGCGCTTCCAGTGCTTCTATCACCTGCACCGGTACATCTGCAATACGCCCTTCCTCCAGTCTAAGGATAAAATACGCTCCCGTCTGTCCGGGATAGCTTTCTGCAATACCATCATGTACTACCAGAATCTTATCCCCTGTATCCAAATCCTCAAAGTGCTCCTTATCCCAGCTCCGATTGCTCATACCAATAGGTGAATTATCCAGAACCATCATACAGTTCTGCTTCGTAACAATACACCTTGCGGTGGATATAGTCAGATTCTTGCTAAAGCACCAAACCACACCTATTACAAGCAATAAGAAAATCGCAATGCATACACCAATTCCTATCTTTTTCTTCAAGACCACTACCTCCTGCCTCGCTTACTCCAAACACTCTACAATATCTGACAATATCTTCCCAAACATCTCTCGGGATTCTTCCTGCGAAATTGCCTCACTAATAGTGTGTGGTGGCTTGTGAATTGCCGTTACATCTGCCCCCGGTATGGTCCAATTAGAAGAATACTGGTACAAAAACTCTACATCATCCTTCTCAAAATATGCATAATACTGGTAACATTCC
>JAFUKS010000220.1 GCA_017473445.1 Lachnospiraceae bacterium | reverse complement strand
TGTGTATCAATCGCTTATTCCGTTCTGATATCAAAGATATTATGACCGGCTACAGGGCCTTCAGCTATGAATTTATTAAGACCTTTCCGGTTTTTTCCAAGGGCTTTGAGATTGAGACCGAAATGACCATCCATGCAGTGAATTATAATATGCAGGTGGAGAACGTGGTGGTGGAATACCGTGACAGACCGGAGGGCAGTGTGTCCAAGCTGAATACCTACAGCGATGGCATGAAGGTAATCATGAAGATGATTCAGCTCTATAAGAACTACAAGCCCTTAAAGTTCTTTGGCGCCATGGCAGCAGTTTTGGCATTGGTGGCAGCGATTTTGGTGCTTCCTGTATTTGTGGAGTATTTTTCTACCGGACTTGTGCCCAGATTCCCTACGTTGATTGTAGGTGGATTTATTATGCTTGCAGCCATCCAGGCGTTTTTCGCCGGTATGATACTGGAGGTTATGGCGGCCAAGGATAGAAGAGATTTCGAATATCGCCTGAAAAAGGTGGCGGCAGGTAAATAAAGAAAAGCAGGTGTTTGTGGTGGAACAGGTTTACAGAGACCCGGAAACGGGTATATATTTGCGTCCCATGACCTATGAGGATACGGATTTGATTGTGTCCTGGCGTAATCAGGAGAGTGTACGGAAAAACTTTATATATCAGGCTCTTTTTACAAGGGAGAGCCATGAGCACTGGATTCGTACCATGGTGGATACCGGAAAAGTAGTGCAGTTTATTATTTGTTTGCCGGAGGGAGACCACCCGGTGGGGTCAGTTTATATCAGAGATATTGATACTACCCATAGAAAAGCAGAATATGTCATATTTATCGGAGAGGAAGCTGCCATAGGACGGGTTGTTGGCACTGTCTCCGCAAGGTTGATGCTGCAGTATTGCTTTGGCCCCGGGAAGCTGCATAAGGTGTTTCTGCGGGCCTTTGCGGATAATGTTCGTGCCCGCCGCAGTTATGAAAAGGCCGGCTTTGTACAGGAGGCTTATTTGAAAGAGGATGTGTGTATTGAAGGGGTGTACAGGGACATGGTGTTGATGGCAGTACTGAATCCCTTGGAAACAAAAGACAATGAGTAATGGGAAGCTGCATTTGTGGCAGAAGTGAGAGGGAACATGAAGAAAATAAGTTTTGTAATACCGTGCTATCGTTCAGAATTAACCTTGGAAAAGGTTGTAACGGAAATAGAAAATAAAATGACAGACATGTCAGAATACGCATACGAGATTATTTTGGTAAATGATTGCTCTCCGGATAAAACCTGGTCTGTAATTAACCGTTTGTGTGATGCAAAAGCTTATATAAAGGGTATTAATTTTGCCCGGAATTTTGGACAGCATGCGGGCCTGATGGCCGGCTTGCGTGCCAGCACGGGAGATTATGTAGTATGCCTGGATGATGATGGTCAGACACCGGCAAATGAGGTGGATAAGCTGATTGGGGAATTGGAGGCAGGTCATGATGCAGTGTATGCCAGCTATGCCCATAAGCAACACTCTGCATTCCGTAACATGGGCAGCAAGGTCAATGAGCTGATGCTTCGGTTTATGCTGGGCAAGCCCAAAGAACTATATATATCCTCTTACTTTGCGGTGAAGCGTTTTGTAGTGGAGGATATGATCAGATACGAAAATTCCTATCCCTATGTGATTGGTCTGGTGCTTCGTGCTACCAGAAATATTACCAATGTGGCTGTAGAACATAGAGAGCGTGAGGAGGGCAATTCCGGTTATACCTTCAAAAAGCTGTTGGGACTGTGGTTTAACGGGTTTACAGCATTTTCCATAAAGCCTCTGCGAATTGCCACGGTTATAGGCGGAGCCAGCTTTTGCGGCGGTGTTCTGTATGGACTGTATACCATTATAAAGAGAGTGTTTGTTCCGGATGTGCCGGTAGGCTTTAGTGCCCTGATGACGGCCGTGGTTATTTTTGGTGGTATGATTACCTTGATGTTGGGGTTGATTGGTGAATACATCGGTCGTATTTACATCAGTATGAATAATTCTCCCCAGTATGTGATTCGGGAATCGCGGAATGTGGAGAAAGAATAGAAATTGGTAGTAAGAGGTTTGGCATGGAGAGGTTTGTGACTTGGTGGAAAACCGAAAAACGATATATGGTATTGTTGAAGGCCTGCTTGGTTGCATTGCTTCCGATATTGTGCTGTGTGGTGCATTGTGCAATCGATGGTGCCCGTATCGGACAGGTATATCTTCCTGCTTCCCCTTGGAATGATGAATTGTTTTATTTTAAGCAGGTGGAGGCCATTGTGGACTATGGTTATCCCCGGGGATATTACGGCTTTAACGAAAGCCATGCACTAAAGCTGTCCTTTGCGGCATGGAGTCCTGTGCTGGTATTTCCGTGGATTATTTGGGGTAAGCTTTTTGGTTGGACCTATCTTTCCCCTATTATCTGCAATATTGTATTGCTGACCTTGGCCTGCTTTTTGTTTGTGTGGCTGGTAAAACCCAGCTGGAAACAAATCGGGTTGCTGGCCATGTTGTTTGCCCTTTTTCCGCTGTATGTGCGCTATATGCTTTCGGGTATGCCGGAGATAATTTGCATGAGTATGCTGATTGTTTTTTATGGAGTATGTATCAATTATCT
>JAFUKS010000219.1 GCA_017473445.1 Lachnospiraceae bacterium | reverse complement strand
GTGGTGGTAGACTCTACCGTACAATGTGCGAAACGATTGGGGCTGAATGTGTGTCTGGAAGGAATAGAAAATCAGGAAATAAAGGATTTTATCGGAAAATATTCTGCAAATTACCATCAGGGTTATTTTTACTCCAGACCTGTAGAATTTTCAAGATTTAAATCCTTTATCAATGAGACCTGGCCCGTAAGTAATGTTAGTCTTATTAAAGGAAATCCCAATGAAAACTTTGGTGTAGATAGTATTCTTTCGATGATTCCGGGCGGTTTCCTAATCTATGCAGACGATGAGAGCGAAAAAATATTAAGTGTTAATGAAATGCTGCTGGATATTTATGAATGCGAGACAGTGGCGGAATTTTTGGAACTGACCAAAGGATCTTTTGCCGGTATGGTGCATCCGGCGGATTATCCGGAAGTAAGAAGATCTATTGCTACGCAGATAAGAGCAAATGATACCAATATGGATTTTGTCAAATATCGTATCATCACTAAAAAAGGAAATATAAAGTACGTGCATGACTATGGCCACTTGGTTCATAACGACATTGACGTAGATTTATTTTATGTCTTTATAGTAGAGGAGCAGACAATTTAGGGAATAAGTGTTTAAATTATTTTTTATGTTATCTATGTCTCCCCCGCAGGATTGCGGGGGAGATGTTTTTTTTTGCGCTGTTCTATCAGTTTTTTCTATAGGGTTACAAGAAGGTAAGCAGGGCTTGGGCAATTTTTATGGAAAGCTACTTTACATTAGAAAAAGTATGTGGTATTTTATGAATGAATATTTATTCAATCATAAAAGAGGTGGATTATGCCAAAGTCAAAAGAACGTTGTCAAGAGATTCGAGAAGAGATGAGAAATGCTATCTTGCAAAAGTCATTATTATATTTTGCCAGGAATGGTTTCGCAGGAACTAAAATGAGTGATTTATCCAAAAATATCGGAATAGGTCAGGGGACAATCTATGTGTATTTTGAATCAAAGGAAGCTCTGTTTCAAGAGATATTAAAGATTGCAGATAGTAATGAAATGTTAAGAAAAATGAAAATCCTGGTTCACATGCCCATTTCTGCAAAGAAAAAGCTGCGTATGTTATCCGAAACGGTACTTAATCGTCTTGAGGAAGATGAAACCTTTGCAGCCATGATAGCATTAAATACACAAATGTTACTGGAAAAGGACCAGGCGTATTCATCAGAAGAGACAACTTATCAAACGGAACTATATAATTATACTTCGCAAATCATAGAGCAGGGACAGAAAGAAAAAAGTATGGTTGATGGTTCAAGTATGAAGCTTGCAGACTACTATTGGGGAGTGGTTTACTTGTATTCGCTAAAACGACTTTTTACAACAGCATATGAAATAATTTCGGTGGATGATTTAGAGAGAACGGTTTTGAAGGGGGAAAACGATGAGTAAGATAAGAAAATATACTGATTTATTTTTAAGCATTTTATTTATTACAAGCATTATACTAGGATATTATAAAGATATTTCTCATATGACTGAATATTGCTTTATATCAGGAATGTTGGTAGGCATTATATTTTTCATATCCTTTTTACGGCAACAAAAACAAGATAAGTCGCTACCGGCTTGTGTATATCTGGCATGTTTTGTTGATATATTCGCCATTTTTATTGCGACTATTGCAATTGGACTAAATTTGGAAGGCGCTTTTTGGTTTATACATATCATAAATCCGATTGCCATAGCATTTTACTGGTTTATATTCTGTGACCCAAGAAGTATGGAGCGGAAAGGTACTTTTTTTGTTGTGGTCTTTCCTTTGTTATATATTTTATTTGCGTTTATCCTTTTTAAAATAAGTGGAAACTGTCCATTTCCTGCCAGCCTGATTTTTATGGATTATAGTGGAATGGTTCCGCTTATCATTATTATTGTACTGGCAACTATATTATGGGGGTTGGGCTACATACTTCATATGTTCAATAAGTTGATTAGAAAGAATAAGTAACGCAATAGAAACTTTCAGGTTTACGGAGAGGAAAAGATACAGGAAACGGCTTGGTTAAATAGAAATCAGATGGCTGAGCTTTTTTGTGGCCCCAAAGTAAGTGCTGCCTTTTATATCATATTTGCATCATAGCATTCTTTTTTTGTATCTTGGTAGTAGCGGTATTGAAAAGAATAGTTGTACGTGGTACTTTGCATTCATGATTATGAAGATAAGGAAGGAAAGATCATGGAAAAGATGCAAAATAAGCAGAAGGTGTGGAGCGTTGTTTTAACGGTTTATTTGGTCTGTTTTGTATTCCGGTTGCTGGAGTATTTTGTTTTGCGTACGGACAAAACGGTAATCGGAGAGGCGGTTGTACATAAGATACTGGGAATCGGAGTATTGTTTCTTGCTATACGGACATTACAGATTAGAGGAAGCGAAATCGGACTTTGTAGGAAGCACTTCGGGAACAATGTAATCAAAGGGTTGGGATTCGGAATTGCCACCTTTGTATTGGCATATGGAGCGGAAGTGGTTTTACAAATGATAAAGGGGAATTTCGATTCGTTACAGGTCTATGTCAGTACCTATGCGGTGGATGGAAATGTGGGGAATCGGACGGCGTGGATTTTCTTTCTAATTTGTATCCTCGGGAATGTGATTAATGTGGTTATGGAAGAAGGAATCTTCCGAGGACTGTTTGGGAAGGTGTTGGAACGAAAGTATTCGTTTATAGTATCTGCCTTTTTTGCATCTATATTGTTTGGAGTATGGCATGTAGTTGGACCGGTGCGCAATTACTTTGACGGTACAATGAGTATGGGGGGCATGATAGCCAACAGCCTTATGCTGGTGGGAACGTCGGCGTTAGTAGGGTTTAAATTTGCTTTGCTTACGAAAATGACGGGAAATCTGGCCATGGCAATGGGAGACCATTTTGTAAATAACACCATCGTCAATCTGTTACATGTGGTATCGAAAACAGGTGCGGACGAGCTTATGACGGTACGATTGACCATTGCTCAGTCTGTATCCTGCGTAGTGGTATTGGTGTACTATTTAGTGAAATGTCATAAAAAGGAATAAGGGTATGCAATTGCCTCTTTTTTTGTGTTATGATGTCATTGACAGGATAGACACAATATAGGAGGCAATTATGCGTTTAATACTATGTGAACGGCAAGAGATAGAGAACCCGGAAGTGACAATTGCATATCGCGAGATGACAGCGAAGGTTATACGGGTAGCGGAGTTTGTCCGTTCCGTAGACCAGACTGTTCTCTGTAAAAAAGGGAGCGAGGAGGTGGCTGTCCCGGTAAGTGACATTTTTTATGTGGAAAGCGTAGACAGGAAAGTGTTTGTATATTGTGAATCAGAAGTGTTTCAATGTGGGTTCAAGCTGTATGAGCTGGAAAATGTATTGATGAATGCAGGGTTTGTCCGTATCAGCAAAGCTGCAATCCTAAATGTGGAGAAGCTAAAAGGGGTAAAAACCTTAGTAAATAGTAGATTGGAAGCAATTCTTACGAATGGAGAGCGAATATGCGTGACCAGGAAATATTTGAAGAATATCAAAGATGCATTGTTAAGGAGAAACAGTCGATGAAAAAGCTGATATTAAATATTATGGCGACAACAGGAATTACATTGGTTGTCTTAGCCATAGTTGGGTTGTGTTATGAGGCAACGGTATTATTTATCAGTGCAGTGTTTCAGGCATTGCTGCTAAATGTTGCAATTTATATCGGTATTTATATTTTGGATTATTTTGAATATCGTTATCCGATTGTGGAAACGGGATTAAAGTTACTTTATGTGTTGGTGCTGGTGTTGATATGGGGCCGGATGTTTCAGTGGTATGGGAATATGTCCGTGGGGACACTGCTTACTATGACGGTCATTATTTTTTCGCTATGCGTGGGACTGGATACTATAAGTCTCAGAAACCAGGTAAAGGACATTAACGGATTACTGAAACTTAAGTAAAGTATGGATTCTCCTCTTCAAACCGTAACGGTTGAGGGAGGAGATTTTTTTGTTGGAAAGTCATGTTAATTTGTTGTGTTTTGGGAGTATCAGGGCACATTGTTTTGTGTTATAATGAGAAAAGAAAATCTTTCTACCCATGGAGTTATGGGGAAAAGTAAACGACAGTGGAGAAGACTTTAAAGGATTCTTATTGATAGGATAAGGCAAGGAGGATTTTATGGAGTATCATGTAGCAAAGACAGGAAATGATAGTGCCCCGGGTACCAAGGAACAGCCTTTTTTGACCATATCCCGTGCAGCGCAGGTGGCTGTGGCAGGAGATATTGTTACAGTACATGCAGGTGTATACAGAGAGTGGGTAAGTCCGGTAAACGGTGGAACCGAGGATGCGAGAATCATCTACCAATCTGCCGGAGATGGAGAGGTAGTGATTACCGGTGCGGAGCCGGTAACGGATTGGAAAAGGGTTGACGGTCAGGTATGGACCGCGGAAGTAGATAACAGCATATTTAAGCAGCGGAATCCTTTCAAGGAGGATTTGGCAGGAGACTGGCTGTTTAAAGGGGCATTTGTACCTCATCTGGGGGATGTATTTTTGAACCAAAAGTCCCTGTATGAAGCGGAATCGGTAGAGAAACTGCGCAGTCCTGAGGTTTGGCCTCAGGCCAAGTATCCGGAGGACTCCAAGCTTTTGTGGTATGCGGAAGCAGGAGAAAATACCACCAAGTTCTGGGCCAATTTTGGGGACGCAGACCCGAATCGGGAAAACGTGGAAATCAGTGTCCGTCCTTTCTGCTTTTGGCCGACAAAAACAGGGCTGAATTACATTACGGTCAAGGGCTTTACCCTGTGCCAGGCATCTCCCCAATGGGCACCTCCCACAGCACTGCAGGAAGGACTGATAGGCCCTCACTGGAGTAAGGGATGGATTATAGAGGACAATGTGATTTTTGAATCCAAGTGTGTAGGTGTTAGTCTGGGAAAAGATACAGACAGCGGACATAATAGAGGACCCAAAGGCACATCCAAGGGCGGCACCCAGAGGGAGCAGGAAGTGATTTTCCATGCCCTGCAAGGGAACTGGCACAAGGATAATATCGGCGGTCATCTGGTGCGCAATAATATCATCCACGATTGCGAGCAGGCCGGCGTAGTGGGACATTTGGGCGGAGCCTTCAGTACCATCACCGGAAATACCATTTATAATATTCATCATAAGCGTATTTTCCACGGTGCGGAAGTGGCAGGTATTAAGCTGCATGCGTCCCTGGATACACAGATAACGGACAATAAGATTTATGGCTGCTATCGTGCCGTATGGCTTGATTGGCAGGCACAGGGCACCAGAATCAGCAGAAATGTATTTTTTGACAATCTTTCCGAGGATTTCTTTGTGGAGGTATGTCATGGCCCTTATCTGGTGGACCACAATTTATTCCTGTCCAAGATGAACTTCAGAAATCTGTCTCAGGGAGGAGCTTTTGTGCATAACCTTTTCGCAGGAAGAATCCTGCTTCGGGAAGAGTTGTCCCGATGGACCCCTTATCATTTCCCTCATGAGACAGCGGTGGCAGGTTACAATAATTTTACCGGTGGAGATGACCGATATGTGAATAACCTGTTCCTGGATGACGGAGATGCAGATAAGACTGTAAAGCCTATGACCTTCTTTGAGCATTTACCCCTTCCACCCCGGAAGGAAAACAAAGAAAGTGGTCAGATAATGGACGGTGTACCGGATGATTCCGTATGCTATTTGTATCCGGCAGGACTTTCTGCTTATGATAAGTATCCTGACGGAACAGAAAAGATGCCTTGGGAGTTTTCAGAGGAGGAGCGCAAGGAACGGCAGGAAAAATACGGAAGCCTTTATCCTCTGGGACGTTGGGCCATTCCGGTACAAATCAAAGGAAATGCATACTTTGGCGGTGCAGTGGGATGTAGCCATGAGCCGGATGCTAAGGTATGTGCGGAAAAGGGTATTGCAGTAGAAGTATCTACGGAGAAGAATCAAGTATCCGTATGTATCAAAGATGCTGACCTGCTTGGCGGAAATGGCTCAGAACTGTTGTCTGCAGATACACTGGGCTTATCCTACCACGCAGAAATGGCATATGAGAACCCGGACGGAACCAATATCCTATTTGATACGGACTTTTTCGGACGAAAACGTCCCGCAGGTAATGTAACACCGGGACCCTTTGAAGTGATGGGTATGGAACCTCGGGAGTATATATTTGAATTATAGTATAAAAGAAATAAATGATACGAATTTTTAGGACGGGAGTATTCCCGTCCTTTTCGTTTGGCGCAGAATACAGAAAGTAAAAACGTCTTATTAGTTGCATATAGCAATTTACAATTGCAAAATGAAAGCCCATCTAAACAAAATGCAAAATATATATTGCATTTTGCAATGGGATGTGATATATTATGCTTGTAACAAAGAAAACAGAAAATTTTTTAGAAGGAGTATACTATGTTAGGGAAAAATCAAAAAAGAGAAACAGATGAACGTATTGAAAAGGAGACCAATGGTACGGCAGGAAAATTATTTTATGTCATGAGCGTGCTTTTGATAGTGTCTTTGATAGTAAAGCTTTGCTATCAGCTTCCTGTTTATGTATATGCATTGGAAATCGTCGGATTGGTAGCCGGAGTGTTATTTTTTCTGATAAGAGAAATGCAATACGGTATTTTATTTGTAAAAGAAAAGGATGAAGCACTTAAGGAAATCCATAATGCTACATTGACAAAGTCCATGATGGTACAGTTCTGGATATTGATTGTAGGAGAATGTATCCCACTTATGCTTTGTGCATATATGGAGGCACTTCAATCATATTTCTGGTGGTTTACTTCTTATATTTTGGTACTATTACCTGTGTGCTTGGTGATTTTGGTATCTTCATTAAAGAAGGGCTGGATGACTTGGGGCAGCAAAAAGCAGGAGCAGACCGGTAAGAAAAATTTTGCAGGACGTGTTGCAATCGGAGCACTGGTCTATGGTGTACTGATGGAGGCATTTTCGGGATTTGAACATTTGTACCATGATGGTCTTTTTCACATGGAGGGAATTTTGTGGATCGTAGGACTGGGAGCATTTTGGGGTATTTTGTTCTATTTTGCAATGTTGGCTTTGATTACGATATCTGAAAAGCAGGCCAATAAGAGATTACAGGATGCTGAAGGTGAAGAACAGGACGTGGAGGCGTTATAAATGAAAAATAAGCGGATGAAAATAGCACGTGTGGAGTGTGAATTAACACAGGAGCAGCTGGCGGACAAAGTGGGTATAACCAGACAAACCATTGGTTTGATTGAAGCCGGAAAATATAATCCAAGCATCAGTATGTGTATTGATATATGCAAGGCCTTGAATCGGACTTTAGATGAATTATTCTGGCCGTTGGAATAGGAATTGATTGTGGTGGTAGAGAAGAATCGTAGAGTGAGGTAATAGATAAAGTGTCCCGGAGAAAAATCCTCTGGGACACTATTTTCATACATTATTTGTGGCCTTAATATCTTAGAATGGAATCCACTTCCACCGCAAAGGGGAGCAGCTTCAAAATATCATTCTCCATATCCACACCGGGATATACTTCAATCAGCTTCAGACCCTTTTCGCCCAATTCAAATACGCAACGTTCTGTTACATACAGAATTTTTTGCCCATTGGCGCGGGCACGCTTAGCAGAAAAACTGATGCTGGTCACTTTGTCTACGAATTTAGGAATGGAACCATTGTTTTTAATGGTTACCCTGCCTTCGTTTTCATCCACATCCAGCCCCTTAGTATTAAAGGTTAAGCAAAATACTACGGTTCCGGTTTTGGCAGTAATGTTGGCAAAGCCGCCGATACCGGCAAAGGCTCCGGGACCGCGGTGGGCATTTACATTACCGTACTTGTCCACCTCAATACCACCCATGAAACAGATGTCCAGACCGCCATTGTTGTATAAGTCAAACTGATTGGCCATGTCATACATGGAATCTGCACCAATGACAGCACCGAATACCTTGCCGGAAGCAGGGAATCCGCCTACGCCGCCGGATTCTACCGTTAGAGTCACTTTATTTAAGATACCCGTTTCTCGGGCATATTTTGTAACAGTTTCCGGAATACCTACGCCGATATTTACAATATCATCCTCTTTTAGTTCCAGAGCAGCCCGTTTGCCGATAATATTGCCCGGTACATTGATTACATCCTTGGTGGAGGTGCGGCTCTCCAGCATGTCACTCCAATCCTGCCATTGGGAATAAGGAATCTCAAAGCTACCGGTGAGAGATTCGTAGGCAGCATGGCGTGGCTGGGGCTCTACCATTACAATGGCATCCACCAGACATCCCGGGATAATGGTATTACGAGGACGGGAAGGCGTGTTTACAATCCGGTCCACCTGGACGATTACCTTACCTCCATTGGCCTTGGTGGCCTGACAGATGGAGAGAGCATCACCGGACATATACATATCATCAAAGGTAATATTACCCTTATGGTCAGCTGCAGTACCCTTAATCAGTGCTACATTAATCTTGGGAAGCTTGTAATATAGGAATTCTTCCCCATCCACCTCTACACGTTTTACCAGAGAGTCGTCAGTGGATATCTCATTGATACCCGGTCCGTCAATCAGCGGGTCTACAAAAATATCCAGTCCCACCTTGGACAGAGCACCCGGGATACCACCTGCCTGGGCACGGATGGCATGGGAGATACATCCCAAAGGAAGATTGTATGCTTCAAAACGGTTCTCCAAAACCAGTCTCTTGGTACTGAACATGGCACCAAAATGTCCGCAGATGATTTTATCCACGGCACCTTCTTTTATGTATTGCTCGGCATTTCTTGTTTCATCCCAGATACCGAATCCGGCACTGGACACCATGGTCAAATGCTTGGGGGACCCTGTGGTCTTGTATTTGCGGTAAATTGCTTCGTGTAATTCTACGGGATTTTCAATTCCCAAAAAGGAATTTAAGCAAATCACGTCCCCATCCTTGATAATATCGATTGCTTCGTCGGAAGTCATAATTTTGTACATATTTTGGCCTCTTTCTTTTGGTATTATCACAATAGATACACCATAACATTAGAAACCGTATTTTGCAAGAAAATCCCGTAGAAATTTGTTTCTATTTATTTGTAGGTGCAGTCAGATTACCGAAGTAACTGTGATTACAGTGGATACAAGAGAAGGTGGTGTATCCTACTTCGTTACCGGTAGGTGGTGTAGTTATGCTGGCAAAGGCATGAATACAATAGTCATAGCTTGGATGAGGTATTATCCGTACATATTTATGCAGAAGCCCCTTCCCTTGTACATAAGAAATTTTCACATAACAAGGATGTGTAATACAAGTGGAAGTAAAGGTAATCAATCCATCATCGGAAATATTTTTAATGGAACGAAATTCATCACGAACACTTTCGAATTTGAAGTATCCGTTCCCCTCCACCGGATTTCCGTTGGCCAATAAATTGTATTGGAGACGGGTAGTATTTTTACCGCTGGCAGGAGCATATTGAATTTCCGGTGCTTCTATGGAATAGGTTACGGAGGAGGTGGCGGGAATGGTTACCTCCTTATATATCCACATTTGTCTAGAACTGGTATTACTATCCTTGGAAGCAATCCACTTCCACATTTCATTTCCAGAAGTGGAATAGTATAGATACATGGTATTTCCGCTTGCAGTTTTCAGTCGATATTTTATGTTGTTTGCGTCGGTAGTATCAACTTCATAAACTACTTTTTTGGCATTACCGGCAGAAGTTACCACTGTATTACCGGTTTCTCCTCCGATGTAATGGTTGCCGTTATTTAATACATACCCATCTGCGGCGTTGCCGGTGGCTGTCCAAATGGCATTGGGATTGGTTATCTCTATGCAGTTGTCGGAAATAGTAACCTTTTCAAAGGCTTCGGTACCTGAATTGTTCAGATAGGCAATGGGAGCCCCATTTGTATAACTATCTTCTCCAATCAGGAGATATTTTCCGTTGTTTTCAAAGGAATCTACACGCATATAGACCGTTTTTTCTTCACCGGTGTCAGAGCCCATTGTTAAGAAGGTTTCCGGTTTGTCTCTAAGTAAGTCTTCTCCTATAAAGAAGGAACCCAGGGTATCCGCGATGAAAGAAACCTTCATGCCATCAGCAGAGAGTTGGGTATCCATTTTGGTAATGGTCTGTGCATCTTCAGAAACATAATAAACTGCAAGGGGAGCAGTGCCGGTGCCGGTAGGGCGGGGCAGGGTAATCAGAGTCCGGATATTCCTTGCACCGGATGCTGTGCGGATATCGTAGCCTACAATATAGTTCAGTACATTAGCAACAGCACGATAAGAAGTCTTTTGTTCCGGATTGATTTTGGTTGTGGAAAGAGCAAAATCACGCTTTACGGTTTTGTCTACGCTGAAAGCACCTGTATATAAATTATTTCCATCACCATCCTGGTCTGAATCATAGGTGGCATATCGAATACGGTCCTCATAGATGGTGATACCGATCACCACGCCTTCACGGGTCGTATCACTGACAGAGTTGGTGGAGGCGGGTGCCATATAACCGGCACATAAGTGCGTGAAATTCAGCTTTGTATTCTGGCTGTTATAATCGGGCTTGGTAACCGGCATGGTGTCGCCTTTGCCGTAGTAATAATCCTCCTGCTGGTCATATTTATGATTATGTCCAAAGAAGAAAGCAACATCCATTCCTTCCGCTACCCGGTTAATTGCGGTGCACCATTCCAGGGCATGACCGTTGTCGTCACGGCGGTCAAATAGAGGTTGGTGGGAAATGATAAATAAGGGTTTGCTATGGTCCAGATTTTGGGCATCCGTTTCAAATTGACGAATGGTAGCAGTTACGGATGCATTGGAACTAAAACCCGCATTGTAACGGTCGTTGGTGGAAAGATCTGCCATGCTCAGGGCATAAATATAATAGTTATCATCATCCTGATTACCGTAGATGCCATCCTTGCCGGCACCGTATATGAAACGGCTTTCTTTATTGATGCCTGCATATCTGTCATGATCGGACCACACATAATTTACCGGAATGGAGTTGTTATTTAGTCCCTTACGGATGCTTCCGGTAATAATAGAAGTGTCTCCGTCATATTGGCCGTTGTAGTCAGCGGAGTCCTTGTTAGAGGAAAATGCATCTCCTGCACTATTGACAGTGCTGAAGGGGAGCTGTGTATCCTTCATTTTGGCCATAAAGTTTTCGATGAATGCTACTTTGTAGGCTTGGTTGACAGGCACAGTGCTGTTGGCTTCATCCGTATGTAAATCTGCAAAAACAATCAGTGCGTCCACAAGCTGTGAAGAGGTATTTCCAGATGCCAAGACAGGCATACTTGTGGATAGGACAAGGGTAATCGCAATAAATAGTGCGTAAATATATTGCTTGAGTCGTTTGTTCATAAATGAATCCTCCGTGTAATTATTTAGCTAGCCAAATATAATTATAGGGAGCCTGTAAATGGGAAACAAGAATACCGGGATAACATCCTTAAAAGAGGGATAAGCAGTCGTTGTCAATGATAAGATGCCGGAAAAGGATGCTAAGCGGCCAATGCGAAATTGATTCCTTTATGTGGCAACTGAGATAGGAAAATAGACACCTTGCAATAGGGAAAAAAAGTAGGTTACAATGAAGAAGGTATCATGCAGTAAAAGGACAGCAGGTACAGAAACGGGGACAGTATATGACAAAAGGTAATATCTGCATTATTAGCGGAGAAATAAAAGGGGATTACAATGACGGATATGTGATAGGGGTAGAAAAATGTGCCAATGCATTAGAATATCAAACAACGATATTTTCCATGCTGTGTGAAGGAACGGTAGACACCAATAAAGAAGAAATTATTTATTCCTATATTGATTTTGACCAGTATGATGGCATCATTTTCAATGAGCATTCTTTTTCTGCCCATAAACATTTGGCCCGGAGCGTTGAGAAGCTACTAAAAAAGCATTGCCGGGTACCCATAGTAACAATTGGCAAATCGGATGTATCCGAGGATAGTTTCCTGGTGGATGGAAGAGCGGATTTTGAGGCAATTACGGAGCATATGATAGTAGTCCATGGCTGTACACGAATCTATTGCCTTGGGGGAAGCAAGCAGGATTTGCGCAGTCGTGTGGAAGGCTTTCAGCAGGCCGTTAAAAAGCATGGTTTGTGTGAAGAGGATTGTGCTGCACTTTATGGCGGATATTGGGTGGATTGTGCAGAAAAATTAGCAAGAGACATAGTCAGTGGAGATATAGAAATGCCCGAGGCGGTTGTATGTGTAACGGATATTGTGGCGTTTGCTTTAATAAAGGCACTGTTCCGTCATGGCATCCGGGTGCCGGAAGATATCCGGGTATGCGGGTATAATGCACATCCCTGTGCGTTTAATAGCTTGATTTCCATTACCACTTATCCGGTAGATACAAAGGAATGTGGTGCCAGGGCGATGAACCGGTTACATGAATTGATTACAGGAAGGGCGGAGCCAATGAAACAACGCATAGCCCATTCCATTATAACAGGAAGAAGTTGCGGTTGTGGTCCTCAAAGTCCTTCTAATCTGAGGTTCCGTCTTGCTGAAGCGGAACGGGAAGATTTACAGGAGACCTACTTTCGGAATGCGAAATTGGAAGAGGCAATGATGGAAGCTGCGTCTCAGGATGAAATGGAGGAGGTTGTACGTAATAGGGAATATTTAGTCCCCCATATCAGAGTCTTAGCGGTTAATTTGTTAGAACAGGATGGGACGATGGTATGTCGATATTTGTCCAATAACAGAAGCGGTGGTTTGAAAATGGTAGAGCCGGGGAAGCTTTTCCCCTCCAATGGTATATTACCGGATAATGTTCGAAATTGTCATGTTGTTCCGCTTGTATATAATGGAGTAAATTATGGGTATGTGGTTGCGGGCTATGGAGACCCGTTGGTATATGATAAGTGCTTAAAGCGATTTTGTCACTGCTTGGCACTATGGTGTCGCATTGGGAAAAAGCATCGTGGAAGGGAATTACAGAAAGAAGTGGAGAAAGGTCCGATTCATGAAGGTATATCTGACGGCGAGACAACTGCAAGGTCAGCTGAGACCGTGTTTGGAAAGAAAAATAATCTGATACATAAAATTAATATTGGACAAATATTTTATTTTGAGGCATTGGAAAAGAAGGTATATGCCATTACAAAGAATGGAGCTTTTCAGGTGAAACTGCGGTTGTTTGAAATTGAAAAAGCTTATGCTTATAAGAGATTTATGAGGGTATCCAAATCTGTAGTCATTAATTTGGATAAAATAGAAAGTGTGAAATTAGAAGAGGATAGAAGCGGAAGAGTTTTTTTTGCACCTCAAATATCAGCACGAGTATCCCGTGCCTATTTAAAAGAATTTAAAAGCCAAATCGGCATGTAAAGGTTTACGTACCGGCAGAAATGTAGTTGAATTGGCAGAATAATTCTGCTATACTTAATAAAACGATTTACTAACGGAGGTAAGCTATGTTTTGTAAGAACCCGATTATTACATCTATTTATACGGCAGACCCTGCACCCATGGTGTATGGGGATACCTTGTATCTTTATACGACCCATGATGAGGATCAGCTGGTGAATGATTTCTATACCATGCTTGACTGGCGTTGCTTTTCCACCAAGGATATGGTGAACTGGACGGACCATGGAGTGATTTTTTCCTTGAATGATATTAGCTGGGCTGATGACAGAGCTTGGACTCCTCAGGCGGTAGAACGAAATGGCAAGTTCTATCTCTATTGTCCTGTACATAAAAAGGATGGTGGCATGGCCATTGCAGTAGGTATATCCGACAGCCCCACCGGCCCCTTCCGGGATTTAGGACACCCTCTGGTAGATGAGGGAGACTGGAACGACATCGATCCTACCGTATTTATTGATGATGACGGACAGGCATATCTTTACTTTGGGAATCCGGAGCTGCGCTAGGTTCTTTTAAATGAGGATATGATTTCTTATGATGAATCAGTAGGTGTAGTGAAGATTCCCATGACCGAGGAATCCTTTGCCAAGGGCAGCCATATGACCGGTACTACCTATGGAGAAGGTCCCTGGTTTTACAAGAGAAATGGTCTTTACTATATGGTTTATGCAGCCTTTGGAGAGGGGAAGAAGGACGAGCATCTGGCTTATTCTACCTCCACATCACCCACAGGTCCCTGGGTATATGGTGGGGTATTAATGACCGAAGAGGGTGGTGTCTTCACCAATCATCCCGGTATTGCAGATTTTAAGGGACATTCCTATCTGTTCTATCATACCGGAGAGCTTCCGGGAGGTAGCTTGTTCCACCGCAGCGTGTGCGTGGCGGAGTTTACCTACAATGAAGATGGCTCTATTGATACCATTGCAAAATGTGACGGCGTGAAAGGGATTGAATAAAATATACGAGATTTAATTACAAAATGCCCTTTAGATGCAGATGTATCCGAGGGGCATTTTAAAATTTGTTTCATCGCTTGAGGTATTGTATTTTATGACAAACATTCATTTACATGGATTTATAAGTTGCCAATATATGCTACAATGTGAAAAACATTTTGGGAGGTAAGATATTATGGCAGAATATTGGGATTTGTATGACGAAAACAAGAATTTATTAGGTAGAACCATAAAAAGAGGAGATGCCTTTGGGGAAGGGGAATACTATGTATGTTGTGAAATATGGATTCAAAATTCCAAGGGACAATTTCTTGTGACCCAGAGACACCCGGACAAAAAGGCAGGTGGTTTATGGGAGTTTTCCGGTGGAGGAGTACTTGCCGGGGAAACCACGAAGCAGGCGGCGGTACGGGAACTGGCAGAGGAGCTTGGTATATGTGTTGAAGAGAAAGAATTGAAATTGCTGGAAGTGTATCGACATAAGAATTATTTTATGGATATCTATGTGCTGAAAAGAGATTTGGAAGTAAAAAGCTTAGTGCTGCAACCGGAAGAAGTGGTGGATGCAAAATGGGTTTCAGGCGAAGAAGTATCGAAAATGATTGCTGATAAACAAGTGGTCTGGTCTGTGGGACTAAGATATCAGCAATATGGGAGTAAGCTCATCTAGTCCTAAAGGGCAGTTCCTGTATGCTTGTTGTTAACTGCTGAAAACGCTATAATAGCAATAGGAGAGAATAATGAAAAAGGGGCAGTTATACATATGAGTGGCTATAGTATTTTTTTGATACTAATTGCGGTCGTGGGACTTACTTTGTTTATTTATTATAGTTACCCACGGGATTGGATACAGGGGGGATATGTACGGATATTGTTAATCGTTTACCATGCTTCCGGTGTTTTGGCCATGGCATTAATCTTTTCATGCTATAGGAGAATTCCCTTTGAGTGGCTGAAATGGCTGGTAGTCAGATGGGGAACCATGTATTATATCGTTGGTATGCTTTCCTGCTTTCTGTTTATTTGCCGGTTGGTAATTAAGAAGGCCTTTTGGATGTTAAAAAAATGCGGAAAAATGGAACGTATTACGGTTAAGCAGAATGCTTTCTGGGATAAGCGGATTCATAGTATTTTGTTTTTGGTACTATCCTTTGGTATTGCGATGATTGGTTTTTATCATATAGACGATACGCAAATTACGGAATATAATATACATATACCCAAGGTAGCTGCTGTGGAGGAACTGGACATACTGTTGATAGCTGATTTACATGCCGGTTCTGGGAATTGGGACTCTACATATGATACGCTGGAGGAAAAGATTGCACAGGTCAAGGCAGATGTGGTGCTATTGGGTGGCGATATATTTGATGAGACCACTTTACCGGAGGATATAGACCGGGTAGGAGAGATTTTGGATAAGATGGACCCGGTATATGGTTGTTATTATGTCTATGGTAATCATGACGATTATATGGCGGGGGATGTAGAGGCGATTTTTCACCGGAAGGGCGTTCGGGTATTAAAGGATGAGGCAGTGACGATTGCCGGTGATATTCAGCTGCTTGGACGATTGGACCCTATGTACGAGCATTTGGGGATAGAAGAGCTTATAGAAGTGCACCGGCTGGATACGAACAAGCCGATACTTGTATTGCAGCATCGTCCCAAGGAGCTAAAGGCTCTTTCAAAGGTGGGCTGTGATTTATCCATGTCCGGGCATACCCATGGATTTAATATTCCACATTTTTTGGCCATTGGTATCATATCCGAGATGCTTTATGGTATCCGTGATTATGATGATATGAAGGCGATTGTGACTTCCGGTGTAGCGGCATGGGGCTTTCACTATAAATGGCCTGCCTGCAGTGAAATCGTACATATCAATATCACCTTCGGGGAATGATGTTCTGAAGGAAGAGGTTAGAATGAAACAATTTTTAAAGGATAGAACCGGTAGCACGATTTTATATCTTCTTTTGGCAATTTTGTTGCAAATTATTTTGATAAAAGTGTTTACGTGGCTCATGCCCGGAGAATCTGTAAGTGCAAATGCAAATTTCCTTAATAAAATTTTGATGGTATTCATTGCTGTTGAAACGATTGTTTTCCTGTATTTGACACCTCTGGAAATAAATTGGGCAGCGTTGCGGATTCTCCCTGATTGTAAATGGAAACGGGAATGGATAGAGGCATTACTGGTTTCTGCTGTTCTTGTGTCGGCAATGCTTATTTACCGATGGATATTAAACTACATGGACCCGCAGGTGGCAGAGAGACCTGTTTTTGGATTGTATCTGCATATTCATGCCAGGTGGTTTTATCCCATAAATGTGGTGCTGCAGGAACTGTTTGTGAAGGCGGTGGTGCAACACAATATTGGTAAGGGTATTGGGGGGAAGCATCTGTCTATCTGGATAAATGCATTGTTTTTTGGGATATTTCATATGACCTATCCCCTTTACTATTTGTTGGGGGCAGTGCTTTTATGTGGTATTACCGGTTATCTGTATGAGCGGGACAAGAATATTTGGGGGTCTGCATTAATTCATTTTGTAATAGGGTTTATGCCCAGAGCACTGGGCTTAAAGGTATAGTGAGGAGCTATTAAATCTTATGGGTAAATCAAAAGACAAAAGAATTAAAAAACTTGGGAAAAAACGTATCTGGCTATCTGTTGTGGGCTTGCTTTTTATTTTGTTTTTCTTTTTCTGCATCATTATGGCCATATTGGCTGCATCAACCATAGATGTGATGCAAAGAAAATTGTCCGCTGGTAGAAAACAGTCCGAAAAGATTGCACAGCTGTGTGAGGAATATGAAGAGGCTTCCGTTGGAGATATGGGGAATACCCTGCTTACATATATTGACTTACTGCCTGAGATAGAGGCTGTGAGTATTATGGGTACGGAAGGGGAGCAGAAATGGTCCAGCAATGGCGTCTATCCGGATATGAATCGGGCTGCTGATCTGGATTTTCTTACGGATATGCTGCAGTTGCCTACCAGGGTAATTGTTGAAGAAGATTATAGCCGTATGTTTGAAATAG
The DNA here is from genome assembly GCA_017473445.1 of Lachnospiraceae bacterium. Taxonomy (GTDB): domain Bacteria; phylum Bacillota; class Clostridia; order Lachnospirales; family Lachnospiraceae; genus Acetatifactor. Next base: position 4,210 of record JAFUKS010000219.1, on the reverse strand, counting down.
AAGATGGCACTATTTTCTTTTCCAAGGATGTTTTAAACAAGATAGATTATCAACAGCTAATGGATACGGAAAATTATTTTACAACAGAGGAAAGTGCACCGGTTATTTACTTCAAGGTGTGGTTTGTGATGCCGGCAATGCAGGGAAATGTGATGGTGCTGAACCAGATCAGTCTCTATGCTTCGGATTTGTTTATGATGTTGGTTAGCTTGGCTGTATGTACTTTTTTACTTTGTGTATTCACATTGTATTATATGATTTCCTTTATCAGTGTCCTTGTAAATATGTATCGGACTACAAAGCTTATTTATACGGATTTGGTTACCGGTGGCGACAATTGGTTGCATTTTGTAAAAAAAGGTACTTCTTTATTAAAACGCAAAGCACCCAATAGACAATGGTATGCCATGATTCATTTGAAGATGCGTAAGTATCGGAGCTTTTGTACCTGTTTCGGAGTTCGGGAAGGGGAAGAGCTGATTGAAAAGTTTTACTGTGCACTAAAAAAACAGATGCACCGTAAGGAAATTATAGCCCATCGTGAAAATGCGGAATTTGGTTTATTAATGCTACATACCTCCAAGGAGCAATTGATAGCCAGAGTAAATAAAATGGAAGAGGCACTTAATGAAGTGTTGCCCGGTATGAAATTTTACTTTGGTGTTGGAGTATATCAGATTGAGGCCGGTGAGCAGGATGTGGAACAATTATATAATAATGCGTTGACTGCTTGTGATATGTTAGGTGAAGAAGCAGAGAATAAGATAGCCTTTTTTGATGTAGAAATGAATAAGCAGAGGCTATGGGAGCGAATGGTGGAGGACGATATGGACCGTGCTCTGGTCAACAAGGAGTTTAAAGTGTATCTCCAGCCCAAAATCAGCACCAACGAGGAAAAATTGGCAGGAGCGGAAGCACTGGTACGTTGGATTCATCCCACACAAGGTTTTATTGCACCGGATAGGTTTATTCCTATATTTGAGCAGAATGGATTTATTCTAAAATTGGATGACTATATGTTAGAGGAGATTGCCGCACAGCAGGCAAGATGGATTGCCCAAGGGCGCAAGATTGTACCAATATCCGTGAATGTATCCAGAGCACATTTTACCAGGGAAGATTTAGCGGAGCATATTGCAGATATAGTGGATAAGTATCAGGTACCTCATGACATGATTGAATTGGAGTTAACAGAAAGTGCTTTTTTTGATGATAAAAGAGTTCTGTTGAATACAGTAAAAAAGCTTCGCGAAGCAGGCTTTATTGTATCTATGGACGATTTTGGAGCGGGTTATTCGTCTTTAAATTCGCTAAAGGAGTTACATATTGATGTGCTGAAGATAGATGGAGACTTCTTCCGTGGAACAGAGGTAGGAGAACGGGGCATGCTGATTGTGTCAGAGGTAATTGAATTAGCTAAGAAGTTGAATATGAAAATTGTGGCAGAAGGTATCGAGAGCCGTGAACAGGTAGATTTTCTGGCTGCCCAGGAATGCGATTTAATTCAAGGATTTTTCTTTGCAAAGCCTATGCCCATAGATGAATTTGTAGAGAAATATAATGAAGCGTAAGTATGGCCGCGTCTCTCTTTTGGGACGCGGTTTTTAAAACATACGGAATTTATGAGAAAAAAGATGTGAAGGAGATAGAAATTTGATATAATGAGACAAAATAAAGGTGGAGAATGGGAAGGTTACAAGATGAGCAGGAAAGAAAAAATGATTATTTCAGGTATATTGTTGGTAGTTGCTCTTTTGGCGTCGCTGCCATTATTGGGTAATTCCATATATGCGGCACCGGTAATGTCCCATGATACCTTTTTTCATACACAGAGAATTATGTCTATCAAAAATGCATTGCTGGAAGGGCAGCTTCCGGTCAGAATATATTCTGAAATATATGAAGGCTACGGCTATGGTGCATCATTATATTATCCGGATATTTTCTTATATTTTCCGGCGGTGCTGTGCATATTGGGGGTTCCCTTGGCGACCAGCTACAATATTTTTTTGATTTTGGTCAATATCGCAACCCTGTTCATTGCTTATTACTCTTATAGCCATATTGCCAAGGACCGGATGCTGGGGGCTGTTGCCGCAAGTTTTTACACACTTTCCACCTATCGTTTCCTGGATTTGTATACCAGGGGTGCGGTGGGAGAACTTTTAGCATTGACCTTTTGTCCGCTGATATTATGTGGACTTACGTTATTGAAACGTGGGGAACTTGATAAATGGTGGGTGGTCATGTTGGGATATACAGGAATATTACAATCCCACATATTATCTTTTGTGATGCTGGCCGTTATGGGAGTGTTGTATGTGGCATTTCACCTTAAGTATTTTCTGAATATAAAGGCCATTTGCTGTGTGTTGAAGGCAGGGAGTCTGTGGCTTTTGCTGAATCTATGGTTTTTGCTTCCTTTTTTAAAGGAAATGCAGGCACTTCCTGTTTGGGGAACACCTAATTTTTGGAGTACCGGAGCCCGGGTGGTGCAACTGTTTGATGTATTTTTGAACTCTGTGATTGGTACGGAGGTATTTGGCGGTCCCATTGAGAACTCTATACCAAAGACCCCCGGAGTATTGTTAATCTTCGGTGCAGTATTACTTCTGCTTGCTATGATATTATATAGGGATAAGATGCAGGGGGAAAGGAAACGGATTTTGGGATGTCTGCTTCCGGGCGTTTTGGCTACTCTTATGGTAACCAATATTTTCCCTTGGGAACTGATTCGTCAAATTCCCGGGTTACGCGGCTTTTTTCCTAAATTTCAGTTTATGTGGCGGTTTAATGTGTTGGCCATATTATTTCTGAGTCTTGCAGCTGCCTACGGTTTTTACTATTTCTTTATGAGAAATGCCGGGAATAAACTGCGTGCCTTTATTTTGGTGAGTATTGTTCCCTGTGTATTTTCCATGATATTTACCAATCAGTTTGTGAGACAGGCCGGACAGTTTGAAAATCAGGAAGTGCTCAGGAACGGGTACATGGATATGATGTACCTGGCCCCCGGATTTGATTACATCAGTGAAGGGGTGATAGAGAGTAATCTTCAGGAAATTTGGTGCACCGATGCGGTACAAGATGGGAATGGCTTTTCCTGTCAGTTGCAGTATGATGCAGACGGAGTGGTCTTAGGGGAAGCCTACGTGGATGTGCCGCTGACCTATTACACAGGCTATCGGGCCTATCTGGATGGAACCCCCCTGGATACCACGTGCAGTACCAAGGGAATTGTACGCATTTTACTGCCGGTGCAGAAGGATGGCGGATATTTGGAAGTGAGGTATGAGGACGGATTTCTAATAGGGATTGGAAATATTGTGTCCTTAATAATGTGGATCATTCTGATGCTTGGCGGGATTGTCCGAAAGGGATGGAGAAAGAGACCTCTTTCATCCGTATAAATGAGGGAACGTATACACAGTTGAAATGTGTTTGCATATATCAAAGGAATCCTGTAAGGGAGTAAGTTCATATGAAAAAGATTTTTTTTGTTGCAGGTATCATTGTAATTGCAATTATTACAGGAATATTTGTAATTAACATATACGAAAGGGATACCGAAGTGACCAAGGAAACTACAAAGGTGGGAGTCATCCTAAACGGAACAACCGATGATCACAGCTGGAGCCAGTCCCATTATGAAGGGCTGGAACAAATTGCCGAGGAACTAAATTTATCGGTATATTACGAAGAGAATGTTACCGGCGAAAATATTACACAGACGATTGAAGGCTTTGCAGAAAATGGTTGTAAGATTATCATAGCCAATTCCTTTGAATTTGGTGAGTACATCCATCGGGCTGCCAAAGCATATCCGGAGATTTATTTTTTTCATGCCACCGGTGTGGGGGAGGGAAAGAATTTGTCTACCTACTTTGGCAGAATGTATCAAATCCGCTATTTAAGCGGAATTGTTGCAGGTCTACAGACCAAGACCAATGCAATCGGATATGTGGCGGCTTTTCCCATATCAGAGGTGAATCGTGGAATCAATGCGTTTACTCTTGGGGTGCGGAGTGTGAACCGGGAGGCCAAGGTTTATGTAAGCTGGACCAATTCATGGAATGATGATACAGCAGCCAAGGAGGCCACCGAAAAGCTTTTGGGGGCACATGATATTGATGTCCTGGCAATGCATACGGATTCCATTCAGCCACTGGAGATTGCAGAACAACGGGGAGTAATGTCCATCGGCTACAAT